>JBPCPB010000169.1:0-7431 GCA_050999735.1 Thermomicrobiales bacterium
CTCTGTCGGCGTATCCTGCACCGCGAGAGGGCGATTCAAGCATCGCCCCTACGGAACAATGGCAGTGCCAGATTGTCATGACATGTCTATCGTGAAAGAATCTTACTCGGAGCGACTGAAGGGAGCGACGCATGGGGGCGGTGGTGCGGCCCATCGAAGCGGAGACGACGGTAGCGAACGAGGTGCGGCCTGCCCGCAAGCGGCGCATCGAGCCGGGCATCCTCGCGCTGCAGCTGCTCGTGCTCGTCGCGGTGCTCGCGTTCTGGCAGTTCGGCGCCGAGTTTGGCATCATCCGCAAGTTTTTCTTCAGCCAGCCGACCGAGGTCGTGCAGCGGCTCGGCGACTGGTTCATCCGCAACCGGACGATCTACCGGCACATCGAGGCGACGTTCATCGAGACGGTGCTCTCGTTCGTGATCGGCGTTGTGCTTGGCGTCATCTTCGGCTTCATCATGGCCCGGAGCGAGTTGGCGGCGAAAGTGTTCGGGCCATACGTGACGATGCTGAATGCGATGCCGCGCGTCGTGCTGGCGCCGATCTTCGTGCTCTGGTTCGGGTTGGGCCAGAATTCGAAGGTGGCGCTCGGCGTCTCGCTCGTTTTCTTCATCGTCTTCTACAATACCTTCCAGGGTGTCCGCGAGGCCGATCCGCGCGTGATTGACAAGGCGCGGATGCTCGGCGCGAGCAACTGGCAAGTGATTCGCTATGTGCAATTCCCGTCCGCCGTGACATGGATCCTCTCCAGCCTGCACACGAGCGTCGGCTTCGCGCTCGCGGGGGTCGTCGTCGGGGAGTATCTCGGCTCGACGAAGGGCATCGGCTACCTCGTCTCCTTCGCGGAGGGAAACTTCGATAGTACGGGTGTGTTTGCGGGCATGACCGTTCTGGCGGCGCTCGTGATGGTGATCGAACTGAGTATCATTCCCATCGAGCGACGGCTGCTGCGGTGGCAGCCGAAGCGCGAGGGAGGAACACGCGCGCGCGAGGTTTAGCGACCGCGCAGAAGGAGCAGCAGACATGAACGACAGCAGATTTGGCACGACTGCGTTGAGTCGCCGGAAATTCCTCGTTGGTGCGGCGGTATCGGCGGGCACGGCAATTCTCGCGGCCTGTGGCGGGTCGAGCAGCGCGACGAACACCCCTCCGGTCGCCGCGACCGTCGCCGGGACAAAAGCGCCGACGGCTGCTGCCGCATCGAGCGCCGCACCAGCAACACAGGCGACAACTCCACCGGCAACGGCTGCCGCATCGAGCGCCGTCGCGACATCCCCACCATCCGCGACGACGGCCGCAACGAGCGGTTCGGCAGTCGCCGGGACGCCCGCTGCCGCTCTGAAGCCGGAGAAGAGCAAGATCACCGTCGCCGTCGGTGGGGCGGAGCAATTCATCTACGCGCCGATCTCCCTCGCCAATCAACTCGGCTACTTCAAGGATATGGGGCTGAATGTCGAGATCGCGAACTTCTCCGGTGGCGCGAAGGCGGCGGAAGCGTTGATTGGCGGTAGCGCGGATATGGTTGTTGGCTTCTATGACCACACGATCCAGACCGCGCCGAAGGGCGAGCATTTGCAGATGGTCTGCCTCTACGACAACTTCCCCGGTATCGTGCTCGAAGTGAGCAGCAAGAGCGCGGACAAGATCAAGACGGCGGCGGACCTGAAGGGACAACCGGTCGGCATCACCTCCGCCGGTTCCTCGACGCAGTTCCTCCTCAACTACTACCTGACCAAGAACGGCGTCCAGCCCGATCAGGTGAACGTCGTCGCGATCGGCACTGGCAGTACCTCGATTGCTGCTATCCAGCAGGGTAAAGTCGTCGCGGGTATGATGGTTGACCCGGCGGCGACGAAAGTTGAGACAACCGGCGACGCCAAGCCGCTCTGGGATACGCGGACGCAGAATGACACGGTCACGCAACTTGGTGGTCCCTATCCGGCGGGCGGTGTCTATTCCACGGCGGATTTCCTTGCGAAGAACCCGAACACGACTCAGATTATCGTCACCGGCAGTCTGATGGCGCTCAAGTATATCCAGACGCACTCGCCGGAGGAGATCGCCGCCAAGATGCCGCCTGATTACATCGGTGGCGACAAGCAGAATTACCTCGACGCCCTGAAGAAAGATCTGCCGCTCTTCTCTACTACGGGCATGATGCCGGCAGACGGCCCGCAGAGCGTCTACAACGTCCTCAAACTCTCCGATCCGGTCGTCAAAGGCGCGACCAGCATTGACCTCAATGCCACGTATACGAACAAGTTTGTTGATGTGGCGGCGAAGCAAGTGAAGTAACGAGTAACGAGAAGCGAGTAACGAGAAGGGACTGAAACCTCTCTCGTTACTCGTTACTCGCTCCTCGTTACTCCGACCGGAGGTCGGTATGCATGTGCCGGGGCGCGTGACGATCATGGAGGTGGGACCGCGCGACGGGTTGCAGAATGAATCCGTCCTCGTGCCGACGGAAGACAAGGTTGCCCTGATCCGGCGGCTGATCGCGACGGGGTTGGTGGAGATCGAGGCGACCGCGTTCGTGCATCCGAAATGGATCCCCGCGCTCGCCGATGCGGACGACGTAATGGCCGCCCTCCCGCGCGCGGGCGTGCGCTACAGCGTCCTCGTCCCGAATATGCGCGGCTATGAGCGGGCGCTGCCCCGCCGGCCCGATGAGATCGTCCTCTTTTGCTCGGCGACCGAGGGCCATAACCGCGCGAATCTCAACCGCTCGACCGCCGAATCGCTGGCGCACCTGGCGCTCGTTGCGGCGCGGGCGAAAGCAGATGGCTTCCGGCTGCGGGGCGCGATCTCGACCTCCTTCTGGTGCCCATTCGAGGGGCGCGTGCCGTCCGCACGGGTCTGCGCAATCGCGCAGGCATATCAGGCGATGGGCGCGGACGAAGTCGGCATCTCGGATACGCTCGGCGCGGCGGATCCGCTGCATGTCAGCACGCTCATCGCCGATGTGGGGAGCGCCGTGGACATTGCCCTCAGCCTCCATCTCCACGATACCTACGGTATGTCGCTCGCCTGCGCCGTCGCGGGACTTGATGCAGGGATCACACGGTTCGATTCATCCATCGGCGGCCTCGGCGGCTGCCCCTATGCACCCGGCGCGGCGGGTAACATCGCCACCGAAGATTTGGTCTTCATGCTGCACCGGATGGGTGTCGAAACCGGAATCAACGAAGATGCGCTGCTGGACGCGGCACGCTACGCCGAATCACTCGTCGGCCACCCGCTCCAGAGCCGCCGGATGACTCTCGCGGGAATGGCGGAGGCTGTCGCGCATTAAGCGGTGGCCGAAATTCCCCGGTGGTAGCAGGCTTTCCAGCCTGCCTCCCCGCCGAGAAGGGCAGGCTGGAAAGCCTGCTACCACCAATTCAGACGCTAATGGACGACAACGAAAACGCTACGTCCGCTCGCGCGAAATTCCGGCATCCGCAAACGCTTTGGAGACGACCTGATAGGACTGCGTTGCGGCGGCGAGGGCGTCGAAGTCGGGGCGGGATTGCACCATCAGACCGATCTCGACGGTGATGTACTCCTTCCACCCGGCGCGATCCATCGCTTTGAGGTAGCCGACATAATCCATCTCGCCCTCACCGGGGATCAGGAACTGGTGATCCGGTGCGATGCCGCGCTCGTCCTTGATGTGCGTGTGGACGGTATACGGCACGAGTTGCGCGACGACTCTCTCCATCTCCATGCCCTGCACATTGAAGTGGCTAGTGTCGAAATGAATACCGAGCGCGGGCGAATTGACCTGTTCGACGAGCCAGATCGCCTGCTCCGGCGTATGCAAGGCGTTACCGACGTGCGGTTCGACACCGACGATCACGCCGGCCGCTTCCGCATAGGCGGCGGCGTTGCCGAAGAGGTTCACTAATTCATCCTTTACCGTCTCCCAACTGCCCGGTTCGCCCGCCGAGGTGGTGCTCACGGAGAGACGTTCGCCCGGCTTCTGCAACTCCGCCGCGAGGTCGAGATACGTCTTGAACGTTTTGATATTTTGCGTGCGTTCAGAGCGATCGCCTTTAAGCAGCGGCGTGTTGCCGGAGAGGCCGCAGAGGTCAATCTGATGGTCGTCGTAGAGTCTGCGAATGCGCGTGCGTTCGGTGGCGTCCATCGTTGCGGCGTCGGTCGGCCAGCGGGGGATGACTGTCAGTTCGAGACCGTCGTATCCGAGCGCGGCGCAGTGCGCGACCGCCACATCAATCGGGGTTTTCTGCATGCCCCAGGTGCTAAAGGCGAGCAACATTCCCATCATTTGCTCCTTGTTGGTAGCGTAGGCTTCAGCCTGCGTCCTGCTCGCAGGCTGGAAAGCCTGCGCTACCGATTGGTCGTTAGGCTTGCGCCGCCGGGAGGAGGTCGAGGTGTTCGTCTATTGCGCGTTGATAGGTGTCCACGGCGCCCGTTTCGACCTCTTCGATGGTGACGGGTCGCCCGGCGATCTGCGACTCAAAGAGCGCGTAGACGAGGGCGACATCGCGCCGCGCCACCGCGCCATTGACCTCCGGTTGCGCGCCGGTGCGGATGCACTCCGCGAGTTCGTAATACTCCAGTGCGAGAATCTTGCGATCCGTTACCGGGAAGTCGAAGTTATACGTCCACGGGCGCTCGCCGCCAAAGAGTTTCACGGCGACGGGGCTGAGACGATAACTGGGCGCGTAGTCGAGAATCCGCTGATCCATAATATCTGTACCGTCATCGAGAATGAGGCGGACGGGGCGACCGTTGCGGTCGCCAGGCGAGACGATCGAGCCGCGCGTGCCGTAGATTGTCCGATTGCTGAAGGGGAGGCCGTGGCCCGCGTGATGGTCAATCCAGTGAGCGTGCGCGCCGTTCGTGAAGTTAATCATGCCGAAGATCGCGTCTTCACCGGTCGCCGCGAAGGAGTCGGGGAAATCCTTGCCCCACTTCTCGTAGAAGCCGCCGGGGCCACCGGTACTCCGTTTGTAGCGCGTTTTCTCATAGAGGCGGGTCTGCCCGAAGGCGCTCTCGGCATCGCCGAAGTAATACTGGAGGATGTCGGCATTGTGGACACCCGCATCGAGGGTGATCGTGCCGGTCATCTTCTGATGCCGCCACGGCGTGATAATCATGCTGTCGCGTCCGCCGATGCCGACTTCGAGAATGAACTGCGGATCGCCGATCGCGCCATCATCAATGAGGGACTTAATCAGCCGGTTGATCGGATCGCGCCGGAAGTTCTCGGCGACAGAGAGGATTTTTCCGGCACGCTCCGCCGCTTCGATGATTTTGTTGCAGCCGCGAATCGTGATCGCGAGCGGCTTTTCGCACATTGTGTGCAGGCCGAGATCGAGCAGCAGCGTTGCCACCGCGTGGTGCGATCCGGTGTCGGTCGGGCAATCCGCGCCATCCAATTCCACTTCCGCGACCATCCGCGCGGCGTCGGTGAAGACCTGCGGTCGGACACCCAAATGCTCCAGTGCCTCATCCGCGAGGTCTTCGGCATTCTGGCGGTTCAGGTCGCAGACGGCGACGAGATCCGCGTTGCGAAACTCCGTGCGCGCCAGTTCCGTGAAGCCGGTCAGGTGCCGCCGCCCCATCCCGCCGCAGCCGACAATCGCCAATCGCACCCGCTCCGCCATCACTCATCCCTCCGTTATGCGATTCGTACCGCGATGCCGTCCAATCCCGGCCCCGCTGCCGGGTAGCGCTCCATCACGAGCGGATCATGCCCCGGAATAATCGAAATCGAGATATGCGCGGGGGAATCGGCGAGGGCACGCACCGTGTCGAACGCATCGTACATCTCCGGCAGGGTATGCACGAGGCTGAACGGGCGGTCCTCGTCAATGTTCGCATAGTAGTGTGTTGCATCTGATGCCAGGACGACGTTGCCCCGCGCGGTCGGCACGCGGACGACCTGCAACCCCGCCGCGTGCCCGCCGACGCGATGGACGGTGATCCCCGGCACGATCTCCGCCGTCTCGCGGACATACTGAACGCGGCGCGCGAAGTTCTCCCGCACCAAAAAAAGGACATCCTCCGGCTCGACGAGTGTGCGGAAGACGCCCCGACCCGCGTGCCGCCCCGTCCAGAAGGCCATCTCCGATTCCTGCACCGAGAAGGTCGCCGCCGGGAAGCCGTCGAGGTTGCCGACATGGTCGTAATGGAGATGCGTGAGGATGACATGCCGCACCCGCGCCGCATCAATGCCGATCAGTCGCAATCCCTCCATCGGCGTGCGGAGATGGGTGCGCTGGCGGCGAACGGCGACTTCGGCGGTGAACCCCGCGTCCACGACGACGGTATGCTCCGGCGAGACAGCCGCCCAGACGAAGTAATCCATTGGCATCGGGCCGTCGTGTGGATCGCCTAAATAGAAATTCTCGCCGCGTCGCGCCGTGCGCGTGGCATACTTCACCGCGTAAACAGCATAGGTGGGCAGGTCACTCATGTCCGCATCCTCAATGCCCGACGGATGCATCGCGCCACTCGGCGATCACTTCGTGCGTGCCATCGAGCCGCACGCCGGCCATTTCTTCGAGGATCGTCGCAATCGTCGTGTGGCACTGCTCGCTCAGGCCGTGGCCGATGGCGAAGCGATAGAGTTGCTGCGCGGCGGCGGCGACGAAGAGCGGGACGGCATATTCCTGGCCGAGTTCAATGGCGATGTCCACGTCCTTGCGCATCAGCCCAATCGAGAAGCCGGAGTTGAAGGCGTGGTTGAGAACAAAGGTCGGGAACTTGTACTCGCTCGACCACGACCGCCCCGTGCCGCTGTTGATGACGGCGAGCGCCGTCTCAACCTCGATGCCCGCCTTGACGGCGAGCGCGAGCGCCTCGGACGTGACGGCCATCGTCGTCGCGGAGACCATGTTGTTGATCGCCTTGATCGTATGCCCCGCGCCCGTGCCGCCAACGTAATGGATCGTCTTACCCAGCGCCTCGAAAAGCGGGATGTACCGTTCAAAGAGCGGGCGCGGCCCGCCGACCATAATCGTCAAGGAGCCACGCACCGCGCCCGCGACACCGCCGCTGACCGGCGCGTCGAGCATGCCGATCTCCCGCTCCGCCAGCCAGCGAGCAAGCGCGACGGTACGTGCCGGGACGGCGGTGCTCATGTCAATCAGCGTGCTGCCCGGCGTCATCGCATCGCCCAGCCCTTCGGCTCGTACGACGGCGTCTATGATCGTCGAGCCTGGCAGCATGGTGATGACCGTCCGGCAGCGTGCGCCGAGCGCCGTCAGCGATTCCGCCGCCGCACCATCCGTGACGGCGAGTTGCACGCCCTCCGGCGCGACATCATAAACGACCACCGGATAGCCCGCCGCGAGCAATCGCCGCGCCATCGGCAGCCCCATATGCCCGATACCGACGATGCCGACCGTCTCTTTTCGTGAATCCTCTGCCAATGCCCGCTCCTTCATGCACAATTCCATGTAGGATGAATTCCGGTGGAGCAGGCTT
>JBPCPB010000232.1:0-3634 GCA_050999735.1 Thermomicrobiales bacterium
ATCACCGAACTCCTTGAGACTCTTCTCCGCCGTGTAGACGCTCGATTCGAGATGGTTGCGCGTCTCGATCTGCTCGCGCCGCTTCCGGTCGTCCTCGGCGTGCGCTTGCGCCTCCGTGACCATCCGCTGGATTTCCGCTTCGGAGAGGCCGCTGGACGCGGTGATCGTCACGCTCTGCTGCTTGCCGGAAGCCGTATCCTTCGCCGAGACATTGACGATACCGTTCGCATCAATATCGAAGGTTACTTCGATCTGCGGCACGCCGCGCGGGGAAGGCGGGATGCCATCGAGGATGAATTTCGCCAGCGTCTTGTTCTCGCCCGCCATTGCCCGCTCGCCTTGGAGAACGTGGATCTCCACCTGCGGCTGGTTGTCCGAGGCCGTGCTGAAGATCTGGCTCTTGCGCGTCGGGATCGTCGTATTCCGCTCGATCAGCGGCGTGGAGACGCCACCGAGCGTCTCGATACCGAGCGTGAGCGGCGTGACATCGAGCAACAGGACATCCTTGACTTCACCGCCGAGCACGCCTGCCTGAATCGCCGCGCCGAGTGCGACTACTTCGTCCGGGTTGATCGTCCGGTTCGGTTCCTTGCCGAAGAACTTGCCAACCCGCTCCTGCACGAGCGGCATGCGCGTCTGGCCACCGACGAGCAGCACTTCGTCCACCTTGCCGGGCTGCAACTCCGCGTCCTTCAGCGCCGCTTCCATTGGCTGGATCGTCGCGTCCACCAGTTTGCCGACCAACTGCTCCAACTTCGAGCGGGTGAATGTGACATTGAGGTGCTTCGGGCCAGTCGCGTCCGCCGTGATGAACGGCAGCGAGACGTCGGTCTGCTGCGTCGCGGAGAGTTCAATCTTCGCCTTTTCCGCCGCCTCTTTCAGCCGCTGCAATGCCTGCCGGTCGTTGCGGAGGTCAATGCCGTTCTCTCGCTTGAACTCGTCCGCCAGCCAGTTGATGATTTCCTGATCGAAGTCATCGCCGCCGAGATGCGTGTCGCCATTCGTCGCCTTGACCTCGAAGACGCCTTCCGAGATGTCAAGCACGGAGATGTCGTACGTGCCGCCGCCGAGGTCGTAGACGGCGATCTCCTCATCCTTCTTCTTGTCAATGCCATAGGCAAGCGACGATGCCGTCGGCTCGTTGATGATTCGCAGCACCTCCAAACCCGCGATCCGGCCGGCATCCTTAGTCGCCTGCCGCTGCGCGTCGTTGAAGTAGGCTGGGACGGTGATCACCGCCTTATCCACCTTGTCGCCGAGATATGCCTCCGCGTCCGTCTTCAGTTTTTGCAGAATCATCGCGGAGATTTCCTGCGGCGAGTAGGTCTTATCACCCATGTGTACCTGCACATCACCATTGCCGGCGGCGGAAACCTTATAGGGCACGAGTTTCGCATCCCGCGCCACCGATGGATCACTGAATTTGCGGCCGATGAACCGCTTCACCGAGTTGACGGTATTCTCCGGATTCATCACCGCTTGCCGCTTGGCAAACTGACCGACGAGCCGCTCGCCCGCCGGGGTCATCGCGACGACGGACGGCGTGAGCCTGCTCCCCTCGGCATTCGGGATCACCGTCGGCTCGCCGCCTTCCATCACCGCCATTACCGAGTTCGTCGTGCCGAGGTCAATCCCAATCGTTCGTGCCATTGTTTCGTTCCTTTCAATCACGAGTCGCCAGTCGGCGGTCGTCAGTCGTCAGTAAGATAAAAGACGTGCCCGTCAGTCTGCGTCCGGCGTTCTGCCGACTGCTGACTGCTGACTGCCGACTTTCACGAGCGCGGGCCGGATGACGTTGCCGTGCAGCGTATAGCCGCGCCGTAGTTCGGCGACGACAAAATCGCCGCCATCACCCTCAACCATTACCGCTTCATGCACGGCCGGGTCGAACTTCTGGCCTGCGGCGGCTATCGGCTGGACGCCCTCGCTCTCCATCACACCGCGCAGTTTGTGCGCCACCAGTGCGACGCCATTCAGCCACGCTTCGTTTGCCGCGTCTTTTGGCACATTCGCCAGCGCGAGATCGAAATCGTCCAGCACCGGCAGCACCTTCGCGATGACGATCAGGCCCGCCATCTGCGCGTCCCGCTGCTTCTCCTGCTCGACGCGCCGCTTATAATTGAGGAATTCGGCGCGGGCGCGCTGCCAACTGTCGAGTAGTTCGGCGCTCCGGGCGCGCTCGGCCTCCAATTGCGCCGCGGGATCGTCCGAAGCTGGTGCGGCTTCCGATGCTTCGACGGGCGCATCTGTCGGCATTTCATCAGCGGCCGTCGCTGTCTGCGTCTGCTCTTCGTCCATGCACTTACCACCCTTCATGTCGCCTGTTGTTACATCTCGAGACGCGGGTCCCGCGTCGTATACAACTCCGTCAGTAAATCGCTCAATACCTGCGAGACGTAGCGAACAGATGAAATCGTCCGCTCGTAATACATCCGGGTCGGACCGAGCACCGCAACCATGCCAGTGACCTCAGACGGGATGCCATACGTCGCCAGCACGATACCGAAGTCCCGCAGCGCATCCCATTGATTCTCCGCGCCGATAATCACCTGCACGCTGTTCACGCGCCCGGCGTCCTCAGTCGCGACAAGCAACTGGGGCAGCAGCGCCGTCAAGAGCGCCCCGCCACGCAGCAACTCGACCAGCCGACCTGCCCGCTCGTGGCTGTCAAACTCCGGCTGCTGCAAGACATTACCGAGGCCATCATGGACGACTTCCGCGCTCATCGCCTCTTCGAGGTTTCGCAACATCCGTACCGCCTCGTCCGCGACGACACGATCAATGCCGCTCATCCGTTCCGCCGCTGTCGCGATCTCGGATCGGCCAAGGTTCGCCAGTTGCACGCTCACGCTATCGGCGACCGCGCGCAACGCCGTCTGATCGAAGGCATCGGGCAGCGTCACCATCGCCTGCCGGACCGCGCCCTCGCGCGTCACCAGCACGAGCAGCGCGGTCTTCTCCTGCACGGAGATTAGCTCGACATTCTTCACCTTCGGCAGCCGCGCGCGCGGCGTCGTGACCACCGAGACATTACCGGCCACCCGCGCCAGGACCGATGCCGCCAGTTTCACCCATTCATCGAGATGGACCTCAACCTGATGAAACTGATGCCGAATCAACATCTGCTCATTCGTCGAGAGCGTTGGCTGGTCCATTAACCGCTCAACATAGTAGCGGTAGCCCGCATCGGTCGGCGTGCGGCCACCGGACGTATGCGCCTGCTGGATAAAGCCCGACCGTTCAAGCATCGCCATGTCGTTGCGGACAGTCGCGCTCGAAATATCGAAGCCACCCCGCTCCACGACAGTCTTTGAGCCGATGGCACGCATCGTTTCCGTGTATTCACGCACGAGAAGGCGGAGAATCCGCTCCTGCCGCTGGCTCAATCGCATCGCATCCATACCCAAACCCCCGATTAGCACTCTCGTCTCTCGACTGCTAACAATGAGACGATACCACTTGATACGGGTTGTGTCAAGGCATTGTCGTGCATTATGTCAACTTCATCGCTGGCGGATCGCGCCGCATTGCCGTACCATTATCTCTGATTGTTCCGTAGGGGGGGGTCGCGGAGAGCCCAAACCCGACCGCCCCGATATTGATACGACACCCAGGCAACGGGCGGAGGAGGGGG
>JBPCPB010000265.1:0-5391 GCA_050999735.1 Thermomicrobiales bacterium
GTACAGGTACATTGGAAATGTGGGGAGATCGCTGCGCGAAGTCTCAGGTCGTCGTCTCGTCCAGCGAGATGAGGTGGTGCTGGAGGGCGAAGGAGACGGCCTCGGTGCGGCTCGTGACATTCAGTTGCTGATAGAGGGCGTTCGCGTGGAACTTCACCGTCCGCTCGCTGATGAAGAGGGCATCCGCGATCTCCTTGTTGCGCAGCCCCTTCGCAATCAGCACGAGCACTTCGCGCTCCCGCTCAGTCAGTGGCTCGATTGCCAGCGCGGGTACGGCGGATGCCGCACGCGCCTTGCTCGCGCCGGTCAGCGCTCGCAGCAGGCTATTCGCGACGGCTGGTTGCAAGAGCGAGCCACCGCCATGGACGACACGCACGGCATCGAAAATCTCGGCGGGTTTCGCGCCCTTCAGCAAGTATCCCTGTGCTCCGGCTTGCACTGCCTCCAGGATGCGCTCGTCCGTGTCGAAGGCGGTGAGGACGAGTACGCGCGGTCCGTCGGCGAGCGCGCGAATACGGCGGGTCGCCTCCGCGCCGTCCATCCGGGCCATCTGCAAATCCATCAAGACAACGTCCACGCCGCCCTCGGTAGCCCGCGCGACGGCGTCGGAGCCATCGCTGACTTCGCCGATCACCGCGATGTCCGGCTGCGTTTCGAGGATCGCGACGATCCCTTCGCGCACGATCGGATGGTCGTCGCATACGAGCACCTTGATCGGCGTTGCCGTCATTTCTCCGTCACCCCCATCGCAGTTCGCGCTTTGTTCCGCGTGTCAGTTTACAACGGTATCGGCACGCGCACCACAATCTGCGTTCCCGCGCCGACGTCACTCCAGACATCGCTCGTGCCGCCTAATAGTTGCGCCCGCTCGCGGATGCCAATCAACCCGAAGCCGCCCGATGTGCCGCGCGCCGTCCGTTGCGTCGCGACGACCTCCGGATCGAAGCCGACGCCGTCATCGTGGATCGTCAGGAGCACCACGCCCTCTTCGATGCCGAGCGACATTTCAACGAGCGTCGCCCGCGCGTGCTTCGCGATGTTCGCTAGCGCCTCCTGCCCGATCCGGTAGAGGCCGGCGCTGACGGGCGACGGCAGCGCGGGGAAGTCCTCGGCGGCGGTGACGGTGACGACCACACCCGCGTCGTTCGTGAAGGTCGCTGCTAACCGCTCGAATGCCTCGGTGAGCGTCACATTCTGCAAGTGCGCGGCGCGGAGGTCCATCACGGAGCGGCGCGCTTCCTCCAGGTTGGCGCGCGTCAGTGCGAGTGAGCGGTGTAATTTCTCCTGCACGCGGTCGAGTTTCGGCGGCTCCATTGCGAGGAATGTGTCCGCCAGTTCGAGTTGGTAGGTCGTTGCAGTCAACCCTTGCGCAATCGTGTCGTGAATCTCGCGGGCGAGGCGGTTGCGCTCCTCGACGACGCCAAGTTCCTGCGCGTCGTGGTAGAGGCGCGCGTTTTCGGTGGCGATTGCCGCCTGGTTCGCCATGATTGAGAGCAATTGGGCGCTCTCCGCCGTCGCGTGCTCCGCCGCGATGAACCCCGCCAGCACGCCGACGACCTGCGCACCGACAATCATCGGGACGCCGATCCACCCCAGCGGCAATTCCAGGCCCGGCAGCGTGGCGGGGGCGAGGCCGCGCTCATGGCAGGCCGCCGCGTAATCCGCGACGAAAAGCGGCGTCCGGGTTTCCATAACAATCGTGGCAAGAGGGCCGACCCCCGTTGCTCGCTCGTGGTGCCCGATGGCCCCCGACACGCCCATGGCAGTGATCCAGCCAGTCGCGGCGCGGTAGCCGATCAGCGGGTAGTGCACGTCCACAAGCCGCATGCATTCCCGCGCAATCGCGCCCAGGAGCGGTTCGAGATCGAGGACGGCGCTGATCGTGCGCGAGATGTCGTTGAGGATCGCCAGCCGCTCGGCGCGCGTCCGCTCGCGCTCCAGTAGGCGGGCATTCTCCAGCGCAATCGCCGCTTGCCGGGCGATCAACTCCAGGATGCGGACGTTCCCCATAGTGAGGTCCGCCTTCCTGGTGAAGGCAGCGATGATGCCAATCGTTCGTTCTTTGGCGCGCAGCGGTACCCCAACCCAGCCGGTCGGGAAGGTGATGTAGGCATAGCTGCGGGTTGTCTCTCCCCGGCGCTGCATCTCGCGCTCGTAATCGTGGGTGATGAATGTTTCACCCGATTCCACGACCTGCCGCGTCAGCGCGCGTTGCTGCATCATCTCCGCGAATGGGAGCACCTTGACACTCTCGTCCCGGCTCTCTTCGTGGAACCACGTCCGCTCCGCGTTCCAATAGGCGACAAGCAGTGACTGTGAGGGGAAGAGACGCGGCGTCTCGCGCTGAATGACATGAAGCAGTTCGTCCATATCCAGCACGGCGCTCATCGCGCGGGACATATCGCTGAGGACCGAGAACCGCTCGACGCGGGATCGCTCCCGCTCGATCAGTTCGACATTTTGCAAGGCGACGCTCACTTGGTTGACGATCGCGATGAACGCTTCCTCTTCATCGGCAGTATAGGCGCTCCGTTTGCCGTAGATCGCGATCACGCCGAGCAGCGTATCGCCGGCGAGCATCGGCACACCGAGCCATGCTTTCGCCTCGAACGCCGCGCTCCCGTTCACTGGCTTCGAGACCGGGATGCCCCGCGCGATGCGTTCCGTATAATAATCGTCCGTATGGAATGGTTGGCGCGTCTCGGCGACGATGAAACTGAGGCCATAGCGGAGCGGGATGCCTTCGCGCTCCGATCGCCGGACGCCGTCAATGTACCAGAACTCCGGCACTTGCTCGCCCGTTTCCGCGTTGACGCGGGTAATGCGCAGACTCTCGACGGCGAACAGACGCGCGCACTGGACGTAGACCGCGTTGTAGAGGGTCTCGCGGTCAGTCGTCGCGCTGATCGAGCGGGCGATCTCGGTTAGCGTCGCCATACGTGTGGCGCGCGTCCGCTCGCGAGTGATGAGGCGGGCATTCGCCATCGCGATACCAACCCGGTTCGCGATGGCGAGCAACGTGTCGCGATCCTCAGTCGTCCGCCGTCGCTCGGTCGTATTGAGCGAGATGATGCCATAGACTTCGTCACCCTGAATGACCGGCACGCCGAGCCATGATG
The DNA here is from genome assembly GCA_050999735.1 of Thermomicrobiales bacterium. Lineage (GTDB taxonomy): Bacteria > Chloroflexota > Chloroflexia > Thermomicrobiales > JALYUS01 > JALYUS01. The sequence goes on from JBPCPB010000265.1 coordinate 3,120, forward strand.
AGTGCGGCGGCGGCAGCGGGGTATTGACGAGCGCCATGCCCCGTTTCACTAATTCCGCCGCATAGTCGTTCGTCATCATGGGCTGGCCGGTGTCGCGAATGACCGGGCTGAGGCCACCGCGCAGGATGCGCCCCTCCAATTCCCGGACGCGTACGCCGTGGCGGAAATAGCACTCCGCGAACACTTCCCCGGTTTCCGGGACGATCCGGCAAATGCGCGAGTTCGCCATTGGCAAGAGGCGGCTACATTCGCGGTAGACGACACCGTAGAGTTCGTCCGGGTCTGTCACCGCGCTGATCGCGCGCGAGACATCGGCAAGCGTCGTCATCCGCGCCGCACGGTCGCGCTGCGCCTCCAGCAGATCAATGTTCCGTATCGCCACGCCGACCTGATCGGCAATCGCGAGTAAGACGGCGCATTCCTCGTCCGTATACGGCGTCGCGCGTCCATTGGTGGCGATCACGCCGGCGGCATGATCGCCCTCCCGGATCGGCACGCCTATCCACGGCATATGGTACGTGTGGACACCTTCACCCCACTGCTTTCCCGGCGGGGCAGGCAGCCCTCGCCGCCGGTATTCCTCACCCGCGTCCGCCGTGTTGATCGGCACATTGTCCTGGATGACGCATTGGCCGAGGCTCGGCGGCAACAACGCAGCTTCCTGCTCGCGCAGCCGGTGCGCATAGGAATACCAGAGGACTGGAACCAACTGACCGTCCGGCGTCGTGCGGGCGATGTAGAAATGCTCGACGCCGAAGAGCCGGACGCACTGCGCGTAGACCGCCTCATAGAGTGCGTCGCCCTCCGTTGCGGCACTGATGATCCGCGCCACTTCGGTCAGCGTCTCCATCCGTCGCGTGCGGTCCCGCTCTTCCGTCAGGAGGCGTACTTGCTCAATGGCGAGCGCCGCCGCGTTACCGAAGATGCGTACGACCGCGACCTCGTTCTCGGAGAAAGGCTGCTCGTTGGCGCGCCAGACCGTCAGAACGCCGAGCGCCCGGTTCCGCGTCGTGAGGGGAACGGTGCAATGCAGAGCGTACTGCTCTTCCGGGACGCCGCGTCGTGGCGCGCCGCGCGCTACGTAGATTTGATTTGTCCGGAATGCCTTGCCGGCGATCGAATCCGTCTGGAGATGACTGATGGCGTCCGGCGGCGGCAGACGGGTCGCCGCGTTTGCATCGTCCGCCAGCGCGGCGAGCAGGAGTTGCGCGCCGCTGGCGTCGGGCATACGGACGCGCGCTGATGTAGCGTGCAGGAGGTGCAACGCCTCCTCCGCGATGCATTGCAGGACGGTCGCGAGGTCGCCGCTACTCGTGAGCGCCTCGGCAATCGCCGAGAAACTCTCCAGCAGCGCGTTTTGCCCGCCGAGTGGCATCGGTGGAGCGTCACGCACTGATTGTGTCATCATCGCCGGGTTATCGTTCACGACGCCCTATCCTCCCATGCTGATTATACCAATGGCTGGCGACCTGTCCTTTCGTACAGGAAAAGTCATATTTCAGGCTCGTTTGACCTGTCCCTGCGATAGGTGGCAAGCGGGTTGCGTAGGCGTATGGTTAAGGGCAGCAGCGTGCATCGGCCGTGCGAAGGAGAACGAAAGATGTTGAGTAATGAGACGCTCACGCAGCCGATGGATGAAATCTGTTGTTCCTGCGAGTTTTTGGAAATGAATGTCTTAATTGTTGATGACGACCGCGCGAGCCGCGAAGGGCTTCGGGAACTGTTCGAACTCCGGCCAAATATCACGGTCATTGGTGAAGCAATTAATGGTGAAGAAGCGGTGAATCTGGCGAACGCGCTCCATCCCGATCTCGTGGTGATGGATGTGCAGATGCCGAAAATGGATGGCTTGGAAGCGACCCGCCAGATCAAACAGCAGAGTCCGGGCGTTCGCATCATTCTTCTGACAATGTACCGAGAATACCGCGCCGCCGCCCTCCGCTCCGGCGCGGACGCGTTTTTGATTAAGGGCGAGGGAATCGGGCAACTGCTCGCCGCGCTCGCGGGGTAGAACCGAAGAATCCGGGCGCACAACCGTGCGCCCCGACGGAATAATTCGGCGTGCTTCAGCCCGATGTGGCGCTCTTGCGGTCGTAGGGGATGATCTTGTCCCACTCATCGGCGGCGGAGCGAGCGACAACCGCGACGATCGGCTCGGTATCGCTCATGTTGAAGACTTCGTGCGGGACGCCCGGCTCGATAAAGATGAAGTCGCCCGCCTTGTTCTCGATCACCTTCTTGCACCCCTCGCCATATTCGTGGCGGACGTGAC
>JBPCPB010000284.1:0-44091 GCA_050999735.1 Thermomicrobiales bacterium
TCCAAAGGGCACCCGCCGTCGCCATCGCTGGGGTCTGTCCATATGCGAGACCCTGCTTCGTGGCGGTACTCATGGACTCTCGCGCTCCGGCGTGTGCGCCGCTGTCGGCGATGTGCAAGAAAACGGAGGATTGCTTGGTACTACTCGATCGCATGGCACGCACTCCGATTTCGACCGTGTCAACGCCCGCAAACGTACCATAAAACTGGTCTGCGAAATCTCTGTACCAATGACATCGACGGTCAGTGAGTTCCGTGGTACAACGACCCTGACAGATGCAAACGAAAGGGCCATGCCCATGCTTGTTGGCTATGCCAGAGTTTCGACCACCGATCAGAATCTCGATCTTCAGACCGATGCGCTCCACGCCGCCGGATGCGAGCGCCTGTTTACCGACACGATCAGCGGCGCCAAAGTGGACCGGCCGGGACTGACCGCAGCCCTCAACATCTGTCGGCCCGGCGATACGCTGGTGGTCTGGAAGCTCGACCGTCTCGGCCGCTCGCTCCCACACCTCGTCGAGACGGTGCGCGATCTGGTCGCCCGCGGGGACGACTTCAAGAGCCTGCAGGAGAGTATCGATACGACAACCAGTGGCGGTAAACTGATCTTCCACCTCTTCGCGTCGCTCGCCGAGTTCGAACGCGACCTGATCCGCGAGCGAACGAATGCCGGGTTATCGGCGGCACGGGCGAGAGGGCGGAAGGGGGGACGCCCGAAAGGCGTAGACCCGAAGAAGCAGAAAGTGGCGCTGGCGTTGAGGAAGGAGGGCGAGCATAGCATCCACGAGATTTGCGAGATCGTCGGTATTTCACGCAACACTTATTACAAGTACACGCGTGCGGCCGACCAGCTGGTACCAGAGAAACAATGTGCAAACGAGCCCGATGAGCACCGGCCAGCGTCCCAAGTCATGTAACGCCTGCTCTGGTACGGCACTCCCGACTTTTTAGTGCTCTCTATCTGGAACAATCGTCTTATGCGCGCGACACTATAGGGGAAGACGCCTCTCGATGATCTTACGGTTACGCTGCCTTCAGACGTCGCTCCAGTTGATCCACCGCGCGACGATGTAGATCACCGGGATGAAGTCGAAGACCTCCGGCAGCGCACCCACGATCAGCCCCGCCAGTTGCTGATCCGCGTGCGCGCTCATCCCCCACGCCACGGCCCGTGCGGCGTACGCGGGAAACCACGGTCCTGACGTGCCGAAGAGCGCCATGCCGAAGAAGACCCCCACCAACGAGGCGGCGATGTCGCAGAAGAGCACGCGCGCGTAGCCCATCGTTGGCCGTGCCTGCGGGTGACGGATCATCCACCAGAAGAGCAGGCCGACACCCAGGAAGCTTGCCTGCTCGAGGAGATGCAACGGTTCGCTCGCGAGCGTCGCTTGCTGGAGGGCAGGAATGTGCCAGACAAGCAGCGCGCCGACATCGAGCGCCCCGATGACGGCTGGTCGGACGATCAAGCCCATCAGGACATGGACAATACGCGAGCCAGCCCACCATCGTCGCGGTTGGCTTGCCGAGGACGAACAGCAAGGGTACTGGGACGGTGAGGAGCATGTACTGGGATGCATCTAAAAGCCGATCGGTAGCGGTGAGCAAGGAAAGGGAGCCATACTGCGGTGTAGCGACTTGCAACCCTACATCGAGGAGGCTCCCATGGAATTGAGGATAACACACCCTCTCATCCTGCCTGACGATCCCTGCTCCCTTGATGCATTGGAAGAGACGATCCAGACCTGGGGGCAGGAACTCAAGCGCTACGCCCTCGCTGCGGCATGGGCGGCACAGATGGCACGTCTTCCTCCCGTTCCCTGTCCGAGCTGTCAATCGCTCGATCAGCGGCGTGCGGGCCACAAAACGCGCTGGATCGAAACGCTGTTTGGTGGCGTGCCGTTGGTGCGCCAACGGCAGCACTGCCGCAGCTGCGGGCGGCACTTCCAGTGCGATGATGCCCTGCTTACGCCGGTGCTGGGCGCGGGACGCTGTCCACCGCGATTACAGGAGTTGGCGGCGTTATGCGGGGCGAGTTGGCCGTATCAGCAGGCGGCGGTCGTGCTCGGCAAAGTGCGTGGGGCACCGCTGGCGGCGGAGACGGTGCGCCGGATCGTCGCGGTGGCCGGGGCAGCGGTGGCTGCGCAGTACGCGGCGGAAGCCCAAATCGCCTGCCGCCCACCCGCGACTGCGCCCGTCCCCATGACGGCGCCGACGGCGGTGGAGATCATCCTTGATGGCGGATGGATTCGCAGCCGGGACAATGCGCAGGGCATGGAAGTGAAGGTCGGCGTCGTGCATACGGGCAGCGCATCATGCGGCGCGACGCGCATGCGACTGCCGACGCGGCAATATGCCGCTACCGCGCACGGGGTCACGCCCTTTGCTCCGCTGGTCACAGCGGCGATTGACCATCTGGACGGCTTTACCGCCGCCGAACAAACGCTGCTCGGCGATGGCGCAACCTGGATTTGGCGGTTGGGCGCGGCAATCATCCCGGACGCGACGCCGGTGCTGGATCGCTGGCATCTGCGTGACGCGCGCCGCCGGGCGACACGGGCAGCGGTGCCCGACAAGGCGGCACGCACGCCGTGGAGTGTGCGCTTGGAGGATGCCTTGGACGTGGGCGACGTGCCCCACGCCCTGCGGGTGCTGGGAGAGATGCAGCAGCAGTATGCCCATCCAGCACTGGGAGAGTTTGCCACCTATCTGTGCAACCACGCAGTGCGGATTCCGGACTATGCGGCGCGGCAGGAGGCGGGGAAGACAATTGGCAGCGGAGCAGGAGAGAAGGGCGTGGATGTCGTCGTCAATCGGCGGTTGAAAGGACGGCGGGGGATGCGCTGGTGGCGGGAACGGGCGGACGGGGTCGTGGCATTGCGATTGGCGACCCTCAACGATGAGTGGAAGTCACGGCTCTCCGCTGCATTGGCTGCCTGACCGACCGGCTTTTAGATGCATCCAGGCCCATACATCCCCTTGACAAACGCATGAAATCATAGATAATAGATTATCAGTCATTGAGACAGTTGAGTGTGTCTCGCATGAGAGGTGCCGTTTGGATTTACGTACCCACCCCGTTGTGCGACGCGTCTTTCGCGAAGATGTCAAAGAGTATTTGATCGCTGCAATTCTCAGTGGACGGCTCAAGCCCGACGAGCGGATCGTGGAGACGCGCATCGCCCAGGAACTTGGCATCAGTCAAGGGCCGGTTCGCGAAGCGTTGCGTGACCTTGATCTCTTCGGCTTCGTCGTCTGCGAGCCCTTCCGCGGCGCACGCGTCCGGCATCTTTCGCACGCGGACCTCGTCGGCATCTATCCGATCCGTGCTGCGCTCGAAGGTGTTGCGGCGCGCTTCGCGGCACAACGCACAGATGCTCCATTCATCGCCCGGCTGGAGGCCCTCTTCGCGCACTTGCGGTGCATGGCTGATATCGACGATCGACAGGCATACATGAAGGCGGACAATGCGCTCCATGAAGCGATTGTGGAACACTCCGGCAACGATTGGCTTCAGCGGTTTTGGCAGAGTCTGAATCTTCCCATGACGACGCTGATCTCGGTGAACATGAGCAACCGCTCACTACCCGAACTCGCGGATCGCCACGAGGCATTGGTGGCAGCACTCTCCGTGGGGGACGCGCCCGCTGCGGAAGCGGCGATGCGCCAGCACATCGAAGAAATTGGTGAATGGGTGCTCACCGCGCTGGACGCGCAAAACCAGTGGTCGATAGATCAGTCCGCTCTCGGCGCGCTGGCGGAGGTTCGACGCTGAGCGCTCGTCATATCAGCGACATGCGGAAGGAGGCCACGGCGAGAGGGGGACGCGCATACGGGATGGTGAACAGCGAGAATGTGATCGGTCGCCGAGGTAGTGAAGGCGGCGAAAGAGGAGACGGGTTATGCGACAGGGGACGCGATTGAATCGACGGCACTTCCTTGTGGGTATCGCGGCGACGGCAGGCGCGGCAATCCTCGCTGCATGCGGTGGTGGAAGCGCAACGCCCGCCCCGGCGACGAGCGGAAATGCCCCCGCCGCCGCATCAACGACTGGCGGGAGCGGGACGACCACCCCAGCAACAGCGAGTAAGGACAAAATCAAGCTCAACATCGCGGTGAACAACTCATCACCCGCCGAAGTCACCTTGATGCAGAAAGCGGTCGATCTCTACAAGACCGACCATCCGAATGCCGACATCTCGGTCCTCGGCTATGATCCGACGACCTACGACCAGAAACTCCTCACCGATGTATCGGGCGGGACGCTCCCGGACATCTTCTCCGTTAGTGATGTCTTCAATAAGCCGTTCTTTCAGAATGGCCTCATCGCCGATCTGAAACCGCTTGCGGCGAAGACAGGGTTCAAGCTCGACGACTTCGACCCGCAGTTCCTCGGCCTCGCCGACTACCAGGGCAAGATTGGTTTCCTGCCGCGCGCCGCCGATGTCGTCGTTCTGTACTACAACAAGCGGATGTTCGACGAGGGTGGGATGAAATATCCCGACACGAACTGGACCATGCAGGACTTTATGGGGGCCGCAGAGAAATTGACAAAGAAGGCCTCCGATGGCACCGTCTCGCAGTACGGCTTCACGTCGAACTACACGACGTGGTCAATCTGGGTCCCGATGGTGGTCGCGGAAGGTGGCACGATCCTTTCGGAGGACAACAAGAAAGCGACCTTCGATTCACCCGAGGGGATCCGCGCATGGAACTACATCTTCACCGGCGTGAAGAATAATTGGTTCGCGCCGCCATCCGTACAGAGCACGATGGGTGGACCAAATGTCCCGTTCTTCAACAGCAAAGCGGCGATGGTGTTCAGCGTTCGCGCGCTCACGCCGAACGTCCGTGCGCAACTAAAGGATGACTGGGATGTGCAGCTCGTCCCGAAGGGAACGGTGGATCGGAAGTCCGGGATGGGGACGACGGGATACGGCATCTCCGGCAAGACAAAGACCCCGGACGCCGCGTGGGATTTCATGCAATTCCTGTTCACGAAGGGACTGCAGGTCTTCATGCAGTCGTACCTCGTCGTGCCGCCGATCAAGACGTTCTACAACGATCCCGCGTGGCGGAATCTCCCACCGCCCCCGGCGAACAACGACATCTTCGTGAGTGCGACACAGACCGCGATGTTGCCGCCGCCGCTCCCGTTCTACAGCACAGGGCCATTCAAGCAGGCGATGACGGACGGCTTGGACGCGGTGACATTAGGTAAGATGACTCCCGATCAGGCGGTCAAGCAGATGGCCACACAGGCCACCGCCTCACTCCAGTCGTAGCGATCGGGGGACTGGCGGGCGATGTCAGTCCCCTGAGTACATCTTGCCGTGTGTTCGAACGCGCGACTGCGCGGCACACCGTACAGATTGGGGGGATGAATCGTGCAAACGGATGTATCACTCCAAGGAAGCGTCGCAGTCAATCAGGGGGCGCGGCGCGCAAAGAAACGCCAGTACCGCGATTGGCCGTGGGTGCTGCTGTTCCTCGGGCCGAATTTCATCCTCTTCGTCGCGTTCCTAGCATTCCCCGTCTTTTACGGCTTGTATATGAGCTTCTTCAAGTGGAATATCATCGGGACGCCCCACTTCATCGGCCTTGATAACTACGCGCACTTTTTTCACGATCCCTTGACGCCACGTCTCGCCAAGAACTCCGCCTATTATCTGGCCGGCACGGTCGCTCCGATCATCATTCTTTCGCTGTTGACCGCTACCCTGCTCAACGCGGTGACACGTTTCACCTCCTTTTGGCGCGGCCTCTTCTTCCTCCCCCTCGTCACTTCGCCGGTCGCGGCGGCAGCTGTCTGGCGCTGGATGTACGCGAAAGACAACGGGCTTGTGAACTATGTCGTGAGCCGCTTTGGCGTTACGCCACATGACTGGCTCTACAACACGACCTGGGCAATGCCGGCGTTGATCGTCGTGACGGTCTGGCTGGCGCTCCCGTTCAATACCATCTTGTATCTCGCGGGCCTCCAGGAGATCCCCAAGGATCTCTACGAGGCGGCATCAATTGATGGCGCATCCGGTTGGCAGCAGTTCCGCCGGATCACGATCCCGCTTCTGACGCCGACAACATTCTTCGTGTTCCTCATCACCGTCATTAGCGTCCTGTTTGGGTCCTTCGACATCGTGAACGTCATGACTCAGGGTGGCCCTTTGAACGCAACTAACACCTTCATCTATACCATCTATCAGAACGCGTTCCAGTTCTTCCAATTCGGCTACGCCTCCGCGCAGGCATATCTCCTCTTCGTGGTGGTCTTCGTCTTCACGCTCGCGAACTGGCGCGTCCAGAGGAAGTGGGTACACTACTAATGTTCGGCCGTATGACTCGCAATCCCCTGATCACCGCGCTGCTCCTGGCGATCCTGATCGGCGCCGCCCTGATTAACCTCGTCCCCTTCCTGTGGATGGTCTCGACGTCGCTCAAGCCCCTGTCGAAGGTCTTTGCATACCCCCCGGAGTGGATCCCGCATCCGATCAAATGGAGCAACTACCCCAACGCGATCCGCATCGTCAACGGTCGCGTCTTCTTGAACTCGGCGATTGTCACATGCGGCATCGTCCTCCTCCAAGGCCTCGTAACGACCATGGGCGGATTCGCGTTCGCGCGCCTCCGCTTCCCGTTCCGGGATCAGCTCTTTCTCCTCTACCTTGGCACGTTGCTGATCCCCGCGCAGGTCACGCTCATCCCCGCCTACATCGTGATCGTCCATCTCCATTGGGTGAACACCTATCAGGGGATTATCATCCCGACCGTCGCGCATGGCGCGTTCGGCACCTTCCTCTTCCGCCAATTCTTCCTGCGCATCCCGGACGAATACTACGAGGCCGCACGTCTCGATGGCGCGAATTATTGGCAGCAATTCTGGACGCTGACGCTCCCGCTCAGCCGTCCCGTCCTCAGCGCGTACGGCATCCTCACCTTCCTCAATGCCTGGAAACTCTACCTCTGGCCACTCATCGTCGTCCGTTCTCCGCAGATGAAGGTCGTACCAATGGCGATCGCCGAACTGAGCGGCACGGCGGGGGAGGATCGTGCCGTCATGATGGCGGCCGTCGCCCTCTCGATTTTGCCGCTCCTCCTCCTATGGATCGTGGCCCAGAAATGGATCATTCAGGGGATCGCGTCGACCGGGCTGAAGGGATGATTGATCGGGAGGGAGCGATACATCGCTGCTATTCCATACGTTGCGAGCGGAAGCGAAGAGACACGCGATTAGAGCGTCTCTTTATTTTTTAGGAGGTTTACCATGCAACGAGAGACACGCTTGAATCGCCGTCATTTCCTCGCTGGCATCGCCGCAACTGCGGGGACGGCGATTCTTGCCGCATGTGGCGGTGGGGTGGATACGAGCACACTGACACCCCTGTCCGCGACGAGCGTCCCGCAGGCGGCTACTGGGAGTGGCGGCATCACGACGGCGGGAGGTACCACAGCGACGGGCAGCAGCGCGAGCGGGAGTGCCGGTGCCGCAACCGCCATCCCGAAACCGTCGGGTAACTTCGATTTCGCGCCCGCGCTCAAGAAAGGCGTGACGCTGCGTTACCAAACCTTCTGGACCCAATTCCTCATCGATACATTGAAGCAATCCGTGACGGACTTCACGCAGCGCACGGGCATTAACGTCAACATCGAATCGTTCGCGGGATCGGCCGATTATCGCCAGAATCTGGCGACGACGATGGCGGCAGGAACGGCGGCGGATGTCTTCATCGCCGATGATTATAATATGGTCAAGTACTTTGACGCGGGTCTGATCCTCGATCTCACCGACCGCGTGAAGGCGGATGGGATTGACCTCAATAAAGACTACGGCCTGATTGGAATTGAGCAATATTGCGGCAAGACGTACATGCTGCCATTCGATCTCAGCCCGCACGCGTGGTACTACAACAAGACCATGCTCAAGGAGGCGGGGGCGAAGGATCCGTGGGATGATCTCAATGGGCAATGGACCTTCGATGACTTTCGCGAGATCGCGCTGAAAGTGACCCAGACAGGTGGAGGCAAGCGCTGGGGTGCGCAATTGGATCCCCAAATCCAGTATCAGTGGCAACCGATCATCGACACCTACGGTGGTGCGGTAACCGACTTCAAGGCGAATCCGCCGAAGTACGCGATCGATCAGCCGAAATCCATCGAAGCAATCACGATGATCGTCAAGTGGTATCGGGATGACAAGATCATCCTGCCACCCGACCAGAGCAAGGCCTTCACCGATCAGGGGATTACGTCGCCCTTCGCCTCCAAACTCGTCGGCTTTATGGAGAAGAGCAGCACGCAACAAATCCTGTACCTCACTCAGAACGTCAAGGACTTCGAGTGGGACATCGCGCCGCCGCTGCGGAAGACGAAGGATGTCACACCGATCGGTCATGCGGATGGCGATCCCACGGCGGTTTTCGCGAAGACGAAGTACCCCGACGAGGCATATGCCTTCGCCAAACACCTCGCCGGTCCCGTCACCCAGGAAATCTTTGCGAGAACCCAACTGGTCATGCCGGCGCTCAAGGCAGCGGGCACTAGTGACGCTTACCTCAAGGCGCCGCCCAAACATATGCGGGTCTTTCCCGACATCCTCCATTCATACCGCACCTCGTTCTGGCACGGCAACGGTCTGGAAGTGAACACGGACTTCGACAACTTTGCGGAGGAACTCGTCCTCGGTACCAAGCAGCCGAGCGACGCGACTGCGGTCACCAAGGCGGAGAACGCCAAGATTAGCCTTGGTACTTGCGTCCCTTCGTACGTTGGTTCCTGACCGCCTCGCATCTTGACGTTCAGTATGTCTTCCTCCACTCCCGCGCGCTGGGAGCGGAGGACAGGAGGAACCCATGGTAGTACGAGCAGCGCCGACTGCCCTCATCCAAGCGCAGCAAGAGAAGCGACATCGGACGTTGGGCGAGCGCCTCCGCCGCAATCTGCCTGGCTATCTCTTCATTGCGCCCTGGCTGTTCGGCTTCTTCGTCTTCACCTTCGGTCCCTTCCTCTACTCCCTCTATCTCTCCTTCACCGACTGGCATATCCTCGGCTCTCCTCATTGGATCGGCCTCTCCAACTACCGTGCCATCCTCACCGCCGATCCCCTTTTCCGCATCACGCTGAAAAACACCGTCTATTACGGCATCTTCCATGTGATCGGGGTCAACCTCATTTCGCTCGCCCTCGCGCAGTTGCTCAATCAGAAGCTGCGTGGCTTCCCGCTCTTCCGCACGCTCTTCTACCTGCCCACAGTCACGAGCGGCGTCGCTACCGCGCTGGTCTTCTCGCTGATGTTCAATGGGAACACCGGCATCATCAACGCCTTTCTGAACATCTTCGGCATTAAGGGACCAAACTGGCTCTTCAGCGCGCAGTGGACGATGCCGGCCCTCATCCTGATGAGCCTCTGGGATATCGGCACGCCGATGATCATCTACCTCGCCGCCCTGCAGAACGTGCCGACCGGCCTGACCGAGGCGGCGCTAATCGACGGTGCCGGACGCTGGCAGCGCTTCCGCTCGGTGATCCTGCCGCTCATCTCCCCAGCCATCTTCTTCAACGTGATCGTCGGCATCATCGGCGCGTTCAAGGTCTTCACCCCCGCCAAGGTGATCACCAATGGCGGCCCGGCCAATCACACGCTCTTCTATGTCCTCTACCTCTACCGTCAGGCGTTCGAGAACCTGCGCATGGGCTACGCTTCCGCGCTCGGCTGGCTCCTCTTCCTGATCATTTTCGCCTTCTCCGCAGTGCAATTGGTCGTCTCCCGTCGCTGGGTCTATTACGAATCGGGGGATGGCGTATGAGCAGCACGAGGGCCAATACGTTGATCCAGTCCGACGTGCACGCAAAGCGCACGCGCGTGCCGCTCGGCAAGATCCTGCTCTATGCCATGACGATCGCCTTCGGCTTCCTCTTCGCCCTACCCTTCCTCTGGATGCTTAGTACCGCCTTCAAGTCGCGCGCGGAACTGAACCTCTTCCCGCCGAGCATCACGCCCATCCACTGGACACCATCGAACTTCGCCAAAATCTGGAGCGTTCAGCCGTTCGCGCGCTTCCTGATCAACAGCGGCCTGTACGCGGGCGGCGCGGTGATTGGCACGGTGCTATCGAGCACGCTCGTGGCCTACGGGTTCGCGCGGCTGAAATTCTGGGGACGCAACGTCTGGTTCGTGGTGCTCCTCGCGACGCTGATGCTGCCGAGCCAGGTGCTCTTCATCCCGCAGTACATTCTCTTCCGCGATCTCGGCTGGCTGAACTCGCTCAAGCCGCTCGTCGTCCCGACCTTCTTCGGCAATCCGTTCTACATCTTCCTGATCCGACAGTTCCTGCGTACGCTGCCGCGATCGCTCGATGAGGCGGCGCTCTTGGACGGAGCGACCCAGTGGCAGGTCTTCACCCGGATCATCCTGCCGCTCTGCCGCCCGATCCTCGTCACGGTGGCGGCGTTCACATTCGTCGCCCATTGGAACGACTACCTTGGCCCGCTGATCTATCTGCGAGATCCGAGCCGCATGACGGCGGCGGTGGGGATCCTGCTGTTTCGGGGCGATCAGGAGACACTGGTCTCATGGGTGATGGCGGCGGCGGTGATCACGGTGATTCCGGTGGTGCTGGTCTTCCTCTGGACGCAGAAGTACTACGTGCAGGGTATCGCCACGACCGGTGGTAAGGAGTGAGATGGATAAGGGGGGATTGGTGAACGAACATCGCGTATCGCTTCATTTTGCCTATAGCACGATCAACTGGGGTGCGACGTGCGATCTCCCGGCCGCGCTCGCGGAGATCCGTCAGACAGGATGGGGAGCGGTTGAACTCTTTGGTCATTCGCTCGATTGGCTCGGACCGCCCTCTGTGCTCGCGGAGTCTCTCGATGGTTTGCGTGTCGCGACGTTGTTTGGTTCCGTCGCCCTGCCCGTTGATGAAAGACAGCGCACCACGCATAAGCGGCGGATTGACTACGCAGCTCAGTTCGATGTCGCTGCATACGGGTTGGTTGGCGGCCAACGGCTCCGCTATCGACCGCCGACTACAGCGGAATACGCCGAACTCTCCGCATTTCTCGAGGAACTAGCGATCTACGGGGCGGCCAAAGGCGTGATGGTTTCTTACCATCCGCACACGGGCTGCACCGTCGAGACCGCAGAGGAGATCGACTTCCTGCTCCAGGGAACGGCGGCGCTCAGACTCTGTCTCGATGCGTCCCACATCGCGCTCGTCGATGAGGATCCAATAGCCACCTTTCATCGCTTCTGGGACCGCATCGGCTACATCCACCTGAAGGACTGGGCGCGGGGTAAATTCGTCGAACTCGGCCAGGGAACGGTCGGGATCGACTTCGCCGCAATTCTCCGCGACCTCGATGCGCGGCAATTCGCGGGCTGGGTGGTGATCGAGAACAGCCGCAGCGATCTCTCTCCGGCGACCAGCGCACGCGTCAATGCCGACTATCTCACCGGGCTTGGCTACAGCATTCGATAGGAGGAACCTGTATGGCACTAACCGTTGCGCTTTTCGGCTGTGGTGGCATGGGGCGCCGACACATCGTTGGTTTCCAGAAATTAAAGGGGATTGGCCGGGATGACATCGCCCTGGTGGCCGTCTGCGACATTGATCGCGTGAATGCGGAACTAGCACGCGACCGGGCGGTCGAACTGCTCGGCGCGGAGCCGCAAATTTTCTCATCGTTCGACGCGTTGCGCCGGGCAATGCCCGATCTCGATGCAATCATTGTGACGACCCCACCCCATCTGCACGCCGTGATCGGCGTCGAGGCGCTCGAGGCAGGCGTGCATGTGATGGTGGAGAAGCCCATCGCGTTAACCGTCCGGCAAAGCCTGCAACTGATCGCGGCCGCTGAACGGACCGGCCAGAAACTCGCTGTGGCGGAGAACTACCGACGCGATCCGATCAATCGACTAGCGAAATCAATTATCGACTCGGGCACTCTCGGACGTGTTTTCCTCGGGGTGCAATCCTCGTCAGGATCAGGCGAACGAGTCATCATCACACCGTGGCGTCATCAGCGGCAGTCCGGCGGCATCATCGTGGACATGGGTATCCATTATACGGACCTCCTCGAATACTTTCTTGGGCCCATCGATCAGGTTATCGGGATGAGTGGCCAAGTCGACAGTCAGCGACGCGACGTGACCGGTATGTGGCACCCGGTCGACGCGGAAGATCTCTCGGTCGGCGTCGCCCGTTTCCGGAGCGGCGCGCTCGCGAACTGGATGCTAAATCTTGCCGGGCGCGGCGAGCCGCACTTCACACGAGTCTTCTATGGCACGAAGGGATCGCTCTCCGTTCCCCGCGATCGCTCGGGGCGTCCGCTCGCGTTGACCCTCCGTCAAGAGGGTAAGGATGTGCCACTACCGGAGACCGAGCACCTAGCGCTCGTCCCCGACTTCACACTCGACGCGACGACCGCAGCGCTCTTCGGGGGGGATCGGCTCTCGTCCTACACCATGGAATTTGCCGATATTGATGCGAATCTGCTGGCGATTGAGCTGGCTGATTTCGCCGACGCGATTGTCACCGGTCGCACGCCAGAGGTCACGGGACATGAAGGTCTCCGGGCACTCGCGGTGGTGTACGGCTTTCTCGAGTCCGAGCGATCAGGCGGTACGGTCTTCATCGACCGCTTCATGCGCGGCGAAGAATCGTCCTATCTAAGCGAAATCGAGACATCGAAAGTGGGGGGCTGATGGTTGCGTGGGCCGGTACCCTCGACTTCGGCGTGGTCCATCCGCTCGCCTTCCTGGAGTGCCGGGAAGGTGGCGGGCCAATGCTCGAAACGCTGCAAACAATCGTCGACGACGAGACCTTCGGGGCGGTCGAGATCGCCCCAATCCCGGACCGCGTGTTGCGGGCGCGGGTTCGCGCGCTGCTACAGGAGGCGGCACTCCAGGTTGTGTACCTGCCGATCCTCCCGATTATCTTCGCGGATCTCGGTATCGGGAGCCTCGATGACGCACGGCGACGAGAAGCGATTTGCCGACTGCAGGAACTGATCGATCAGGCGATCGAGTTTGACGCGCCGCTCGCCATGGTAACTGGCCCGCGCGATCCCGGCCCCGCGCTCCGGGGGGCGGTCGCCGAGCGCTTGGCCGAAGACTTCCGAGAACTGTGTGACTACGCGGATCACCGGGCGCGCAGACGGCGGCTGCACCTCACCTTCGAACACTTCGACCGCGATATCGAGAAGAAGCGGATGATCGGGCCGACCACCGAGGCAGTTATGCTCGCGGAAGCAGTTGATCGCTCGAACTTCGGCCTGACCGTCGATCTCAGCCATCTGCCGCTCCTCGGTGAGTCGTCTGCGGACGCCATTCGCATTGCCGCGCCGCATCTCATCCACGCCCACATCGGCAACTGCGTGGCGGATAACTCCGCGATCCCCTTCTTCGGTGACTTCCATCCGCGCTTCGGCCATCCGGAAGGTCGAAACGACGTGCCAGAAGTCATCGAATTCCTCCGCGCATTGCAGGGAGCCGACTATTTCACGCGGGCGCGCGCGCGGCTGGATGTGACACCGATCCTCTCGATGGAAAGCCGACCGAATCAGATGGACCACGAGAGCAGTGCCACGATTATTGCCAATGGCAAGCGAACGTTTCTCCGCGCGTGGGCGTGTGCCTCGCGCAAGGAGACACGAGACGGGAATGTTCACGGGATGGTATAGGGCTGGCGTCCAGCCACAGTGTTTGTAGGGAGTGTAGGCAATGTGTCGTGTTCCCCACAGGGCGTGTTGATTGGACACGTACTATTCATAGGAGGTTTGGTGTGATTGTTCTCGTTGCGAAGTACCATGTGAAGCCCGGTAGTGGTGATACGATCCAGGATGCACTTACGCGGATGGCCCCGCTCGTCGCGGCGGGAGAGCCCGGCTGTCGGCTGTATCACGTCGCCCGATCTAACGATAACCCGGATCTCTTCCTCCTTTACGAGCACTACACCGACGAAGCGGCACTGGCGGCGCACCGCGAGACTCCGCACTATAGGGAGATTGTCGAGGGCACGATTGTGCCGCTGCTCGAGAAGCGGGAGCGCGAAGTCTATACCCTGGCCGTGGGATAGCCGGGGCGCACACACGCTTGGCACCCCGTACGGCGAGGCAATCAACGGCGTGTACATATCGGTTCACTGCGGGGATACGCCTATGCGCGATGACCAACGAAGCCATTTGCGGTGTATGGAATCCGTAGCGGGGCAGAGATGAAGGGGCTTGCATGCGACTCGTCTCATTTCGGATAGCAACGCCAGTAGGATCGTGGACACGAATCGGCGCGATCGGTGTGCATAACCGGGTTGTTGATCTCAGGATGGCATACCAACATGTGCTCGTCGCCTCCGGGGCGACCGAGCAATCGGCAGAGCGGATCAGTGAGGCCATCATTCCGAGCGACATGGTAGCGTTCATCGAGGGCGGGCCTCGTGCCCTCGACGCGGCCCGTGAGGCCCTCGCGTGGGCGAGCGAGCATGAAGGCGATGGCGAGTCGGTCTCCCATGCGCTCGGCGATCTGACGCTGCTCGCGCCCGTGCCCCATCCGCCACTGCTGCGGGATTTCATGGCGTTCGAAACGCATCTCAAGAATATCTACCCGAAACTCGGTCGCGCCATCCCGACGGAGTGGTACAAGATGCCCGTTTATTACAAGGGTAACCCGGCCAGCATCGCTGGCGACGGCGACACAATCCCGATTCCTTCCTACGCGGACGAACTTGACTTCGAATTCGAAATCGCCTTCGTGATCGGGAAGGGCGGCAGCAATATCCCGCGCGAGCGGGCGCTGGAACATGTCTTCGGCTTCATGATTTACAACGACTTCAGCGCGCGGACGATCCAGAGCCGCGAGATGGAGGTTGGTCTCGGCCCCGCGAAAGGCAAAGACTTCATGCATGGGCACGTCTTCGGGCCGACCCTCGTGACGATGGACGAGATCGAGAATATCTATGACATGCCGATGCACGCACGCATCAACGGCGAACTCTGGTGCGCCTCCAACTCCGGCACGATCTACTGGAAATTCGAGGACATGATCGCGCACGCGTCATTGGACGAGTATCTCCTACCGGGCGAAATCTTCGGCTCCGGCACGGTAGGTGGAGGCGCGGGGGCGGAGATTGGCCGTTTCCTCAAGCGAGGCGACACAGTGGAACTCGCGGTCGAACCACTCGGGGCGCTGCGGAACGTTATCGGCTAAGATTGGCTCCGGTCTCATCAGGAGATAGTCGAGATTGCAGAGGGGAGAACCCACATGTCGCGCGTCCAGTTCGGTTTTTGTGTGCCTATCTTTGCCGCCCCCGGCTTCCAGCTGTTCCGCACCCCGTCCTACCCCGAACTCGACACCGCGCGGACGATGAGCCTGGCGCGGCAAGCTGAGGCATTGGGATACGACTCTATCTGGGTCGCCGATCATTTGATGCGTGGAAAGGAGAACGCCATCCTTGAAGGATGGACCGTACTCGCGGCGCTCGCCGGAAGCACGACCCGTGTGACACTCGGCCTGATTCACCAGACGCATTTCTTCCGGCCGCCAGCGCTCGTCGCTAAGATGGTAACGACGCTCGATCAGATCAGCAATGGGCGCTTCGTCTATTTCCTCGATTGCGGCAATCAGCGCGACGAATATCTGGCATACGGACTGCCGTGGGACGACGACATCGAGGCGCGCGTCGCGCAGATGGTGGAGGGTCTGGAACTCACGCTCGCTCTCTGGGGATCGCGCGAGGCCGTGACCTTTGAAGGTGCCCACTATCGCCTGGGCGGTGCCGTGTGCAATCCCGGTCCCGTGCAGCAGCCCCATCCGCCGATCTGGTTCGGCGGCGTGAATCCGGCGATGCTCCGCGCCTGCGCGCGCTACGGGCAGGGCTGGAACACCACCCCGACCTCCGTGCAGCAGGTGCGGGAACACATCCGAGCGCTGTCAGTGGCATGTGCCGAAGCGGGCCGCTCCGCTTCTGAATTGGAGAAGAGCCTGGAAATGCAGGTGTTGATTGCACCCGATCGGGAGACTCTGCGCCATCGTCTGCAGACGATTGTGGATCTCCATCCGTCGGGGCAGCCGCCGGCCCCTTCACTCCAAGCCTTCCTTGTCGGCGAGACGGACGTGATCCCGGAGATGGACAGAGTCGCGATCATTGGCACGCCGGAGGAAGTGCGGCAGCGGATTCAGGAGTACATCGATGCGGGCATCGTGCATTTCCTGCTCTGGTTTCTCGATACACCGAGCGACGAGGGAATGACTCTCTTCGCCGAGCGCGTCTTGCCATCATTTCGGGCCGCGTCGGCGTGACACCAGAATAGACCGAGGAATAGGAGTGAAGCAACGATGCAGTACCGGCGGATTATTGATCTGACGCAGCCGCTCGTGCCGGGGCAGGGCGCGCGGCCACTGAGTATCGAGCGGGGGCGCACCGAGGAACTGACCGTCCATGTACCGGTGGATCATCCATGGTACATCATGCACCGCGTTCAGACGATCAGCCACATCGGCACGCACATCGAGGCGCCCTACCATTGCTTCCCGGCGGGACGTGACCTCGCCGGCATCCCGCTCGACTGGCTGATCGGCGAGGCGGTCGTTCTCGACCTCAGTATGCTCGCTCCCGATAGCGTCGCGGGGGCAGCAGAGATGGCCGCCGTCGCGGAGCGGGCGGGCGGCGTGCGCCGGGGCGATATCGCCCTCCTCCTCACCGGCTACGCGGGTCGGCAGGAGGACCCGGCGTTCCCGCACCGTCCGAGCCTGACGGCAGATGCGATGGCGTATCTCGTCGAGCGGGGCATCAAGCTCCTCGGTACCGACCTCTCGGGGCTGGAAGGCCCGAAGACGCCGCAGCATCTCGAATGCCACCTGATACTGCTAGGAAACGACATCCCCTTCATTGAGAACGTGGCGAACCTGGCGGCACTCAGCCAGCCGCGCGTCTTCGTCTGCGCACTGCCGATCCCGGTGCAAGGGCTCGATGCCTTCCCGCTGCGCGTCGTCGCTCTCGAATGAGGCGAGCCGAACGATGCATAGGCTTGGCGAGGTATATCTCGGCGGTTGGATAGATCACGCGGGCTGGTTTGCACTACTCGTTGACGATGATTGTGCCGACATTCCCTATCTCCGAGTCGGCGCAGACTGATTTTTCCACATCGGAGGCTACCCATGGCTGCAGATCGTCCGAAGGTACTCCTCGTTTTCAATCAGCAGGTGTACGACAGTTACTTTCGACCCGCCGATCGGGAGCGTCTCAGCCAGTTCGCCGACTGGGAGTGGCTGCCCATGGACGGCGGTCCTCGTTTCGGCGCGAACCCCGAACCGGCGGCGCGGGCACAACTCCTTGACAAAGTCCGCGATGTTGACGGGATCGTTATTTGCCACGGGTCGCCCCTGATCGATGCTGCGGTGATGGACCGGGCACCTCGGCTGCGAATCATCGGCGAACTCGAGGGCGACCGCTTCGCCCAGCGCATTGATCTCGACGCGGCTTGGCAGCGGGGGATCCGGACAGTCGATACGACCCATGGCTCATCGTACCCGGTCTCCGAATGGGCATTGGCGCTCATCCTCATTTCGTTACGGAACGCTGGCGAACATTTCCGGAAGATCATCGAGCATGAGATCTATGTGAAACCGACGACCGGCTGGATGCCATCACGGCTCGAGGGGAAGAAGGTCGGGCTGATCGGCGGAGGCTATATCGCCCGACGTCTTATCACCTATCTCCAGCCGTTTCACTGTGACATCCGCGTCCACGATCCTTACCTGTCCAAGGTCATTCCAGAAATCATGGGCTTCTTGCTGACCACGCTCGACTTCGTGTTCGCCGAGTCGGACATCGTCGTCTGCCTCGCGCCATTGACCCCCGCGACACGCCGGATGATCGGCCAGCGCGAGCTCGATTTGCTCCGGCCCGGTTCAGTCTTCGTCAATGTCTCACGTGGTGCGATCGTTGATCCTGACGCACTGATTAAACGCCTTCAGCGCGGCGATATCGTCGCCGGTCTCGACGTCTTCGACCCGGAGCCGATCCCGGCCGACAGCCCGATTAAGGACCTGCCCAATGTCTTCCTAACACCGCACATCGCCGGCTCGAACCGGGGGCTCGAGAGCTTCTTCACGTTGATGATTGACGAACTCGATCGCTGCTTCCATGGTCACGAGACACTCCATGATCTAACGCCGCAGACACGAGCGAACCGCACGGGCGCACCGCCACCGTCCGACTTCGAGATGAAGGGATGATCTGAGCACTGACAACCCATGTTTCGCGCGCACGTAGTCGCATGAATCGCCATAGTGCATCGGTGTATTGCGAACAGATCCAGGCCGGGATGAACCGACTGCGTTGTTCTCTTGAGGATGGACGCACCATGCGGTGGAAGGAACGGTTGCACCGATCGATTAGAAAACGGTGATCCCGAGCGCTTGCGCGGTCGTATCGAGGAATGCCTTGACGGCGGCGGTTTCCTCGACCGCGCAATGCTCGACGATGATGGGGAAGGACGGATCCAACGCTTCCATCAGCCGGAAGAATGTCTGGTAGTCGAGGGTTCCGGTACCCGCCGACACCTCATCGAGATGGACCACCAGTCGGTCCGCGACTGTGACATCTTTCGCGTGCGCGCTCGCGATCCGCGGCCCGAGGATCGCGACCATTCGCTCCATCGCGGGGCCGGAGTTGTAGACGGTTTGCAGGTTCATCCAGTTCACGGGATCCCAATCGCACTTCACGAATGGTGAGCCGACCTCGTCGAGCACCAGCCGCATCGTTTCGGGCGAGTCGAGCGTGACAAGCTGATGGCCCTCCATACTCAGGATGACGCCGTGCTCCTCCGCGACCGGCGCGCACTCTCGCAGCGTGCGGATCAGTTGCTGACGCGCCGTCGCTGTCCAGTTACCTGGATCGGGAAACCACGGCCCGCGCGGACTCATGCTGCCGGGGCCAGTGTCGATACCACGCGCCCCGAGCCATCCGGCAACCTTGAGCGCAGCCTGCAAGGTGCGCGACGCCGCCCGTCGGCGCGCTTCGTCCGGATGGATCAGGCATTGCCAGTACCCCGTGCATTGGTACATCAGTAGTCCGTGCGCCTCGAGGACCGCGCGCGCCCGGATGCACTGCTCACGCGTGGTTGTGTGCGGGTCATTCGCCCGGAACCGGCTGAAGACCCCCGAGAAGCCGAATGCCACGATCCGCCGCGCGAGGTCCTCGTCGACGTCGTCCATGTTGGTTGGGATAAGCTCCCCCGAAATGCCAAACCGCACCGGTCGCTCCTCTCTGGCGGGCGCATCACCCGCGCGTATGCCGCCATCTCGCATGAGTTTTTCTCAAGGACAGCCCCGTACGCCAGCGAACGTCAGACTGTCACTTCCGCGATTGCCGTGGATCCCCCGTCGCTGCGGTATCCTCTGGCCTGCGACAGGGCCGTGGTCGCTTCCCGCAACAGATTCAATGCTTGCCGCTGCCGCTCCGCAGTGAAACGGACGGTCGGGATCGAGATACTGAGTGCGGCGACGTACGTGCCCTTGTGATCCCGGATCGGCATCGCTGTACAACGGAGACCCCGGGTATATTCTTCATTGTCGAGCGCGTAGCCGCGCTTGCGGATGAACGCGAGTTCGGTACGTAGAGCCTCCTGATCACTGACGGTGCTCGGCGTGAACCGCTCCAGCGGCTGCGTCCCGAGCCGCCGGTCCAGTTCATCCGCAGACAGACCGGCCAGTAAGGCTTTACCGAGCGCCGTCGCGTGCGCCTCCAGTCGCCGCCCGACCGCCGAGTCGAGCGTGAGATGCTGCGTGCCGTCCACCTTGGCAATGTAGACGTTGTAGCGGCCGTCCAGCAGGGCAAGTTGCACTGTCTCGTTCATCGCGTCCCGGACATGTTCCATGTACGGTCGCGCTTGCTCGGCGATCGTGACCGCTCGCATGTAGACATTCCCGGCTTCCCATGTGCGGATGCCGAGGCGATACGCGTGCGTCGCCCCATCGAATTCGATCCACCCGCGATCGGCGAGCGTACGCAGCAGCCCATGTAAACTGGAACGCGGGTACGCGAGCACGCGGGCGATCTCACCGGATGTGAGCGCCCGCTCGCGATTCATCAGCAATTCGAGGATCGCGAGCGCCCGCTGGGCGGATTTCACCCCGTCCTGTTTCGTTCCATCCGTGTCCCTCGGCATCGCTGACCCGTACATACGCCTACTCGTGCACTCACGACGACCATGTGTTCACATATATGAATACATGTATCACTCATTGAACAATCTCACAAACCGTGCTATAGTGCAAGTCACTTCAGCAACGAGCGATCGTGTCCTCATCATGGTGAATGCGCCTTATGCAGTGGGGAAGGAGCCTGGAATGGCGAGCGCCGAGTTTACCCCGTTCTCATTGTCCCGCCGTCGTTTCCTGCGCGTCGGAGCCGGTGCCGCCGGAACGATCATCAGCGGACCCGCCCTTCTGGCGTTCCTCACCGCGTGCGGCCAGACGGCGAGCGGCGGGAAGAAACTAACATGGGCACGCGGCGACGACCTGCGCACGCAGGACCCGCAGGAGATCTCCGGGCTGATGGAGGGGACGATCTCGCGGCTGATGTATGACCCGCTCATTGATACTGATGAAACCGGCAAACAGGTGGCGGCGCTTGCGACGAAGTGGGAGACCGCTCCGGACGGGAAGGCATACACCTTCACATTGCGGCAGGGGGTGAAGTTCCACGACGGCACTCCCTTCACCGCCGACGCCGTGAAATTCACCTTTGACCGGCTGCTCGCGAACCCGACGCTGCAGCACGCGGCGGTCTGGAAAGACCAACTAAGCGACGTGATCGTGAAGGATCCGTTCACCGTCGTCTTCACGCTGAAGAACCCGAGCCCGGGATTGATCACGCAGTTCGGCGAGCCGATCCTCGCCCAGAATGCGAAGGAGAAGTACGGGGAGCGTTTCTACGAGAAGGGAATCGGCACGGGACCGTTCAAGTACGTCGAGTGGCGCAAGAATGATCATTGGACCGGCGACGCAAACAAGGATTACTGGGATAAGGGCGCCGTCAAGCTCGATCGTATCATCTTTCGCTCCATCACCGAGGAGGCGACGCGGCTCGCCGCCCTCCGCTCCGGCGAGGTGGACCTCGTGGACAGCCTGAGCGGCGACCAGGCCACCGATCTCGGCAAGGATCCGAATATCGTCATCGCGCGCACGCCAGCGACCGACACAATTCATCTGACGTATAATTTCCGCCGCCCGCCGTTCACGAACCATGATGCCCGCCTCGCCGTCGCGTACGCGATCGACAAGAACCAGATCGTGCAAAACATTCTCAAGTCGGGCCAACTCGTGGGCGCGCCGATCCCACCTGGCGTCGTCGGGTTCGACGCAGAGTTGACCAAGGCAGTGATACCGTACGACCCCGACAAGGCGCGCGCGCTCCTGAAATCGGCGGGTGTCGCACCGGGCACAAAGATCGAGTTCAAGCTCAACCCGGCCTTCTTCGCCAAGATGACGGAGGTGTCGCAGTTTGTCTCCGATCAGCTGCGCGCGGTCGGGTTCACGGTGGATATGCAATACCTCGAGCCAGGCGCCTTCACCGAGGCGCGCAAGAGCGGCAATTTCGACCTCGCTGTCCAGCAGGGCAATAAGTTCCCCGACCCGGATGCGAACTATACGGTCCTCGTGATCGCAGAGTCGTTTGGCCTCTTCTACAAAGAGGTGAGGCCGGAGATTGTCTCGTTGCTCACCTCTGCACGGTCGGAACTCGACCCGAGCAAGCGCGACGCGCTGTATAAGCAGGTTCAGCACATGATGTACGACGACATGGCGGAGCTCATTCTCTACCGGCAGGAATACATCTGGGGCGTCCGCAAGCGCGTGACTGGCTTCAAGGCGCGGACGGATTACCAGACACGCGTCTTCACGTGCGACGTGAGCGGTTAGGCGGGATGCTGGCCTATATCACGCGCCGCTGCGCGCAGGCGCTGCTGGTCATCGTTGGTGTGTCGGTCGTTGTCTTCTTTCTCGCGCGCCTGGCGCCGAGTGACCCCGTGACGCTGATGCTCTCGGAGACCGCTTCCCCACAGCAAATCGTCGAGGCGCGCCACTATTACGGCTTTGACCGGCCAATCCCTTACCAATACTGGCTCTTCGTCAGTCGTGCGGCGCGCGGCAACCTCGGCGACTCGCTGTATTACAAGCAGCCCGCCTTTAACGTGGTTATGGAGGCATTCCCGGAGACCCTCAAGCTCGCCTTTGTTGCCTTCCTGATCGCCATCGCCGTCGCGATCCCGCTCGGAATCCTCGCTGCGGTGAAGCGGGACACGCTCTGGGATTATCTGGCGGTCGGCGTGGCGGTCCTCGGCCAAGCCGCGCCGCCGTACTGGATCGGCATCGTGCTCATCCTGATCTTCGCGGTGCGGTTGCGGCTCTTACCGACCTCCGGCAACGACGGGCCCGACGCCATCATCCTCCCGGCTGTCACGCTCGCTGCCGCGCTGATGGCAGTCCTCGCGCGGCTCACGCGGGCGGGGATGCTCGATGTGCTTAATGAGGACTTCATCCGAACCGCGCGGGCGAAGGGGGTCCGTGAGCGTTCGGTGCTCTACCGGCACGCGCTGCGCAACGTGCTGATTCCTCTTGTAACGGTGATGGGCTTGCAACTCGGCGCGCTGCTCGGCGGGGCGGTGATCATCGAGCAGGTCTTCGCCTGGCCCGGCGTCGGCAGGCTGGCCGTGACCGCGATCACCGCGCGCGATTACCCGATTATTCAGGCGGTGGTGCTGCTTGTCTCGTGCGTGTTCGTCGTTGTCAACCTCGCGGTGGACTTGCTCTATGGCTTCCTCGACCCACGCATCCGCTACCAATAGGAGGGCAATGAATGGCTGTGCGCGCGGAAGCGCTCTCCCTCTCCCAGGAACATCGTATCGTAGAACCATCGGTCTGGCACCGGTTCGCCGCGAACCGACGCATTCGCTTCGGGGCGACACTCCTCGCGGTGATCGTCTTTGCGGCGCTCGCCGCGCCACTCCTCGCCCACGCGAATCCGCGCACGCCGCATCCCGAACTCAACAATCATCCGCCTCTCTCCACCGCCGGCCGATTCGCGCTTCTAGGCACGGATTCGCTCGGCCGAGACATCTGGAGCCGCATCCTCTACGGCGCGCGTGTCTCGCTCCTGACCGGCGTCGCGGCGGCGAGCGTCGCGCTCGTCATCGGCATTCCCTTCGGGTTACTCGCGGGCTTCTTCGGTGGCGCGGCGGACACGATCATCATGCGGTGGGTCGATATCCAACTGGCGATCCCGTTCTTCTTGCTCGCTATCACGATTGCCGCGCTCTTCGGGCCAGGGCTCTTCAACGTGATCGCACTGCTCGGCGTGACGAACTGGGTCGGCTACACACGCGTCGCACGCGCGCAGGTCTTGCAGGTCCGCGAACTGCCGTACGTCGAGGCGGCGCGGTCGGTCGGCGCCGATTCGCGGACCGTTCTCCTTCGGCATGTGCTGCCGAACATCTGGACGCCGATCCTGATTCTCGCCAGCCAGCAGATCGGCGCGCTGATCATCGCGGAATCCTCGCTCACGTTCCTCGGCATTGGCGTCCCGCCGGAGATTCCGACGTGGGGCGGCATGATTGCGAACGGGCGCAGCTACCTCAGCACTGCGTGGTGGATCTCCACGGTGCCAGGGATCGCACTGACGCTCACGGTGGTCGCGGTTTACTTCGTCGGCGACGGGATGCGCGATGTGCTCGACCCGCGCCTCAAACGATGACGCGGATGGCAATGGCAATGAATGACGCCGTTTGAGATTCAGAGAGGGTGCGGACATGGTCTGTCAGCGTTTCACCGGCAAAGTTGCCATCGTTACGGGATCATCGCGGGGAATCGGCAGAGCCATCGCCCTCGAACTGGCGGAGGAGGGGGCCGCCGTGATCGTCAATCATCTCGCCGATGAGGCTGCGGCCGAAATGGTGGTCGGTGAGATCGTCGCCGGTGGCGGACGTGCGCTCACATGTGACGCGGACGTCGGCGATCGCGTGCAGGCCGAAGCAATGGTCGCGCGAACCTTGGAACGGTTCGGTCGCCTCGATGTCCTGGTGAACAACGCCGGGATCTGCCCGTTCAGCGATTTCTTCGCGATTACTGACGAGATATGGGAACGTACGCTGCGCACAAATCTCTACGGCCCGTTCGTGATGTGCCAGGCTGCGGCCCGACCGATGGCGGAGCAGGGGAACGGGGCGATCGTCAATATCTCGAGCGTCTCCAGCTACATCGGTAGCGCGACGCAGGTGCATTACTGCGCCACGAAGGCGGGGGTGAACGGCCTCACCGCCTCGATGGCGGTCGCGCTCGGCCCGCTGGGAATTCGCGTGAACGCGTTGCTCCCCGGTGGCGTTCACACGGACATCAATCGCGATCAATGGGAAGGCAAACCGGAAACACCCCCTGGTCTGCCGATCGATCGCATTGGCCTGCCCAAAGATATGGCCCGCGCGGTGTGCTACCTGGCGTCCGACGACGCCGCATGGGTGACGGGTACCCTGCTACCCGTCGATGGCGGGACAACGGTAACGCCACGGCGCGTTACCCGATAGGTCATAGAGGAGGATCTCGTGAAGATCGTTGACATACGCGCCATGCGCCTCGCCATGCCACCTCGTCAACAGTCGGAGACGCCGCCGCGTCGCGCCCCGTGGTCGAAGGACGCGGAGGTCGCCAATCCGATGTCGCGCTATCCGAAGGTAAAGCGGCACCGCAGCCTGTGGACGCCGGGCTGGGAGAATGTCTGGTGCAAGGTGACCGCCGAGGATGGCACCTGGGGCATCGGCATGACGAGCAACGGTCGCGCCGTAGCCGCAGTGATTGACGATCACCTGGCACGACAGTTGGTCGGGGAGGACTGCTTCGCGGGCGAGAAACTGGCGGACATGATGTTCCGCCTCACCAAGCCGTACGGCTCGACGGGGCTGGCGTCATATGCGATCAGCGCGGTCGATCTCGCGCTCTGGGACCTGCGCGGCAAACTCCTCGGTCAACCAGTCTATCAACTCCTCGGCGGCCCGCAGAAAGAGCGCCTCTTTTGCTATGCCACCGGCAACGACGTGGACTGGTATCAGGAACTCGGCTACCGCGCCTTCAAACTTGCCTGTCCCTATGGTCCTGCCGACGGGCTTGACGGCATCACAAAGAACGTCGAGTTCGTCGCTGCTGCACGGGAACAGATCGGTGACGACTGTGAATTGATGCTCGATTGTTGGATGGCGTTCGATGTAGAGTACACCGTCCGGCTCGCGGAGGCCCTCCGTCCCTACCGGCTCAAGTGGATGGAAGAATGTCTGATCCCTGAAGATTTCGATGCCCATCTCGCCCTGCGCGCGCGTTTGCCGTGGCAGACGTTGACGACGGGCGAACACTGGTACACCCATGTGCCCTTTCAGTGGGCCGCGAGCCATCGTGTGGTCGACATCCTGCAGCCGGACATCAACTGGTGCGGTGGGATGAGCACCTGCAGGAAAATCGCTGCGATGGCGGATGCGGCGGGTCTCAGCGTCATGCTACATGCCGGCGGCAACACGGTGTTCGGGCAGCACTTCAGTTACGCGACGGCCTGTGTGCCGTGGCTGGAAACGTTCGTTGGTACGCCGCCGGGAGTGCCGTTAGACGAGGGGTGGACGCTGCCCGGCCAGGCGGCGCCCAAGGATGGCTGGCTGATACCGAGCGATGCGCCGGGGTTCGGATTGGAGATTCCGGTGGACTGGTTCACGCCGTTCTTCGCGTAGCGCAACGCTCTTGGAGGTATGGGGCCGCAGTCATGTGGCTGCACGTTGAGAGAGTAGGTCATGGAGGCTGCCGCCGAGGATACGGGCTTTGTCGGACTCCGGGATGAAGTCACAATGCACGCGGACGGCCTCGAGGGCATGCTGATACGTACTCGCGCGCCGCACGACGGGATAGTCGGATCCCCAGTGCAGACGCTCGGGACCGAAATGCTCGTATAGCGCCCGAACGATCGGGGCGCAATCGGCATAGGGATATTCCCAGGCGACGCGGGAGACGTAGTGGAAGCCGGAAAGCTTGATGTGGATATTGGGCCGTGACGCCGAGGCGAGGATCTCGCTGAGTGGCGTGGTGGTCGATGCGACCCGCGCACCGGCCATGTGATGGCAGAGAAAGGGGACACTTGAACAGCGCCGTGCAAGCTCGCGCAGCACGGGTTGGAGATGCACTGGCAGCGACAAGCTGACGATCAGATTACACTCGGCCGCCTGTTCAAAGAAGCCCGACCCTTCACCGGAGAGTAGCCACGTGCCATCGTCGTCGGCGCGGACATAGTGCGTAAAGCCCTTTAGGTTGTAGGCGGCCGCCGCCGATGAGAGCCGCGCGGCCGCACCTGACGTGTGATAGGTCGATGTCCAGTGGCTATCGACATCGGCAAACTGGTGCAGACGGCCGGGATACCGCTGCACGCATTCCGCGACATAGTCGTTGTTATCCGGGTTGTGATCGATGCAGGCACAAACAATGACCGCTTGAGCGACGCCGTGTTGCTCCATCTCGAACAGAAGTTGCTCGATCGTCGCGCGGCTGGACGGATCGGGCACCGGTGGTTGGTAGGGCCACATCCGCCATGCGTGGCAGTGCGCGTCGATGATCATCTTCTCCCTCCCGCATCCATCATGATCGGTTGAGATGGCAGTATATCGCGCGCAATCCGACGGTGACATGCATCCGCTCGTCCTTCAGGCACGGGATTCATGAGACGGCATCGATGATGGGCTTCGGGGAATGGTGCGGGTCAACGCCTTAACAGGAAGGGGAAGACGAATGAGAGTATTACTCATCGGAGGTTCGGGCCGGGTCGGTTCGTTCATCACACCCTATCTGCGCGAACAGCACGAACTCCGCGTGCTCGACGTTCGTCCACCGAGCCGCGACGGCGTCGAGTACATCGAGGGCTCGATCACGGACCCAGGCGCCGTGCGCCGTGCGCTCGACGGTTGCGACAGTTTCATCTCGCTGGTGATGAAGAGCGGCCAGGGAGGGTCATCGACGGAGCAATCCATCCCCGTGATCGTGGACAATTACCACGTGAACACGCTCGGTCTCCACCTGTTGCTCTACACGGCCTGCGACCTGGGCATCAAGCGCGGGGTATTCACAAGTACCATGAGCGTCCATTATCGCGAGCGCGATCGGTTCCCGTCCGAGGAGACGGTGCCGCTCGACTCGCCCAGCGTCTACGGCTTGACCAAGGGATTTGGCGAGCTCATCTGCCAATATTTCGCCCGCTGGTTCGATATGAACCTCATCGCCCTGCGCATCACCGGCCCCCGAGACCGCAGCCAGTACATCGAGAAGCGTCGCAACCCGCGACACTATGGCACCGCGCCACTGTACGTGACTGACGAGGAAGACCTCGCCGACGCCTACTTGGGTGCGTTGGAGGCAATACAGATCGGCCACGGTCGCTTCGACGCGATCTTCGTCGCGGGCGACGAGGACGAGCGCAACCATAACCTCTCGAAAGCCAAGCGCATCCTCGATTGGCAGCCCCGATCCCATCGCCTACTTACGCCGTAACGCACGCTCACGCGAAGTGCGGCAGCACCTCCTCCATCACCCGCTTCAATTGCGCCTGCTGGTCCCAGCTCGTGATCCGCACCGTGACCTCATCGAAGCCGAGCTGCTCAATGACACGCAGGTGCTCGACGCACTCCTCCGGCGAGCCTGCGGCGACCCATTGCTCGACGAAGGGCATTGGGTAATCCGTGCTGTAATAGATATCGAGGAACTTCTTCGACTCCTCGAGCGCCGCCTGCCTGTCCTCGTTGATGTTGATGTTGTGGTAGAGATGGGTCGCGATCGACGCAGGGTCCCGGCCGAGGTCCTTCGCCTTCTGGCGCACGTCATTGATCCGCCATGCGAGATCCGCCGGATCCGCGATCGAGGTCTGCCAGCCGTCGGCATGGCGCGCGACGCGCCGGTGCGTGCGCTCGATCGTCGCGCGATCGCCGCGGGCATTGTTGGCGATCCAAATCGGCGGTCGCGGGGTAGCCGCGGGCTTCGGCTCGACGGTGAGATTCGCGAACTGGTAATGCTTGCCCTGATGCGTGACGTTCTCCTCGGTCCAGAGCCGCTTGAGGATCGTGATCCACTCGGTCAGGCGTTCGACGCGCGCCTTGTTGTCCACATGGTAGGTCTCATCTTCGAGCCGCCCACCCGCCTGGGGCACGATGCCCGTGCAGCCGACCATCACCGTTCTTCCCTGGGAGAGCAGGTCGAGGCTCGCCCACTGATACGCGAGCTGGACGGGATCGCGCAGCGTGAAACTCGCCATGCACGCCGCGCCGAGGCGCACATTCCGCGTGCGTGCCGCGACGCCCGAGAGGAGGGTCACCGATTCCATGCGCGGCTTGCCGAACAGGCTGTCGCCGACCCAGACGGAGCGAAACTGCCCCGATCGGTCCGCGATCTCCGCCGTTTGTAGCATCTCCTCGGCGGTCGTCGCTCCGAACATCACGCCGCGATTTGGCAAAGTAAAACCGAAATCCATGACCGTCCTCCATTCTGTACCGATCCCCAACAACACTCTCACTACAAGGGGAAACTCTTACTGCGTGACCCGAATGCGGGCGCCGTGCGTGCTGGTGAGCGGGAGGAGTTCGCCACTGCCGGGCGGCACGGCATCGCTCCCACCCAACGCGACCTCGTATGGCCCTTCGCCGCGCTTTGCCAGGTATTGCCCGAGCGGGCCAGCCTCGTCGGCAGGCTCAGCGAGCGCGAGCCATTGCTCCCCGACGCGGAAGCGGTACCCCGCGCCCGCGCCGGCGATCTCCGCGCGCGTCCCCTCGCCCTGCTGACCGAGCAGTGCGAGATAGGCGGTCGTCGCCGCAGCGAGATCCTTCACGACGACGGTCAAGCCCGCCACGCGCGTCACGGGCAGGCGGTGATGCATCGCCGCGCCGTCCGGCACGCGCAAGGAGCGCGGCGTCACGTCCTCGATTACGAAGGGGAGCGCGCTTTGCGTGGCGCTGAGCGAGATGATCCGCCAGTCGATCTGCTGACCGTCGGGGCGGAGACGGCCCATTTCGACCGGCCCGTGCGTCGGTAAGACGCCCGGTTGTGTCACGACGGGCTCGGCAGTGAGATTCTCTGAGAGCAGGGCGAAGTCAATTATCCCTTCCCCCTGCGCGATCCGCGCGCCCCAGCGGTGGCTCGGCGCCTTCGCGAGATCGGTGAACGCGATCAACTCGAAGTACGTGCCGTCGGCGAAGGAAACCAGGGCGTTATGTGTCGCGCCGCTCGTGTGCGCACCCCCCGGCGTGACGGTGAATCCCAGGTCCGCGTAATCGGCGGATGCCCGTGCGAGGTCCGTGACGAGGATGACGATGTGGTCGAGCTGCTTCGGCATTGTTTCCCCCTCCGAGTCGTGCAAAAAAGTGCCAACGGTACGCCTATTGCGCCTGCTGCAGGCGGATGCGCGGATCGAGCACGCCGTAGACCAGGTCGACGACCAGGCTGACCGCAACCGTTACCACGGCGATGAAGAAGACATTGGTGAGGACGACGGGATAATCGCGCGCGAGGGCGGCGGTCGTCGTCACCTTGCCCAGCCCGGGCAGACCGAAGACCGTCTCGACGATCGCCGAACCGCCGAGCGTGACGGGGATGATCGTATTGAGGAGGCTCACCACGACGAGCAGAGCGTTGCGCAAGGCGTGGCGCGTCACGACGTAGGTGTCCCCGAAGCCTTTCGCGCGCGCCGTGCGGATGTAATCCTCCGCGAGCGTCGTCGTGAGGCCATCGCGCAGGTAGCGCGCGAGGATCGTCGCCGGACCGAGCGCGACAACCAGCGTCGGCATGACGAGGTAGGGGAGCGAGGCGGCGCCCTGGAAGCCGACCGTCCCCGGCGGGCCGAGGCCGGAGCCGGGCAGCACATGCCACGCCTCCGTGAAGAGCCGGAGGAGGAGGACGCCGAGCAGGAACGGCGGGAAGGCGAGCGTCGTCGCCATCGCGGCGGAGAGCGCGCGATCGACCCAGCCACCGGGGCGCCGCGCCGCGAACGCCCCGAAGGGGACGGCGATCAGCATCGCGAACCCCAGGCCCGTTGTTGTCACGATGAGCGTCGTCGGGAAGGCGTCGCGCACGATCTGATAGGTCGGCTGCTGCGACTTGAACGACCGCAGATCGCCGCGCACGAGGCCGCGCATCATCTTGACGTACTGCACCGGTAAGGAGTCATCCAAGCCGAGTTCGTGGCGCACCGCCGCCCGATCCTCCGGCGTGAGCAGCGAGGGATCAACGACGAGCGTCACGGGATCGCCCGGCGTCAGGCGGAAGATCAGGAAACAGAGGATCGAGACGCCGATCAGCAGCGGTACCGTCTCTTCCAAGCGGCTGATCCAGTAGCGCGACATCAGCGCCGCCTCCGTGTCGGGTCGAGCGCGTCCCGCACGCCCTCGCCGAAGAGATTGAAGGCAAGCACGACGAGGAAAATCGCTACACCGGGGAAGACGACGAGCCACCACGCCTGCCGCGCGAAACGCGCTCCGTCCGCGACCATGTTGCCCCAGCTTGGCGTCGGCTCAGCAACGCCGAGTCCGAGGTAACTGAGGCCCGATTCGACGAGGATATTGCTCGCGACGCGGATCGTCGCGCTTGCGATGATCACCGGGATCAGTTGCGGGATCAGGTGCCGTACGACGATGCGCAGGTCGCTCGCACCGATCACGCGGGCCGCCGCAACGAAATCTTGCCGCCGTAGTTTGAGCATCAACGCACGGACAACGCGCGCGTTGGCGGGCCAGGATGTGAAGCCGATCATCAGGATCAAAAGCGTCAGGCTGCGGCCAAACGTGGCGACGGCGAGGATCAGGAGGAAGAAGGTCGGAAAGACGAGCACGAGATCGGTGAGCCGCATTAGGAGCCGGTCCGCCCAGCCGCCGAGATAGCCCGCGAACGATCCGATCGCGACGCCGACGATCAGCGTGATGAGCATTGACAGGAGTCCGATGGAGAGCGAGACCCGCCCGGCATAAATCAGGCGGCTGAGCACATCGCGCCCCAGCCCGTCGCCGCCCAGGATGAAGGCGGAGCCGGGCGGTGCGAGGCGGAGCTGCACGTATTGCGCCTCCGGTCGTTGCGGCGCGAGCACGGGCGCGAAGATCGCCACCAATCCGGCCACCCCGATGATCGCCCCGCCAAAGGCAATCCGCCCATTCGCCACGATCCATCGGGCCGGTACGAACCTGCGCCGCGCCGCAGGGCGCAACGGAGTCGCGTTTGCCGGTGCATGCACCTCCGGTTCCAGTACCGGAAGGGGTGTTCGTGCTCGATCGCTCATCGCCATAGACCGATTCCCATTCCCTGTCTCACTCCTCCGACCGCAGCGTGAGAGGCCGAACGCCGCCGCACCGATCTATCGCCGGATCATCGGTGCAGTCCTGCCGCCTATTGCTTGTAGTACCACGCGGCGGCATCCCGCCAGTTGAAGTACGAGCTGGGATAATCGGGCGTGACGAGATCGGCGCTGTAGGCGTAGGCGTTGGGGGGATTGCCGAGCCAGAGATGCGGCACGTCCTGCGCGATGACCTCCTGCCACTCGTAGTAGAGTTTGCGCCGCTCCTCCTGATCGTTCGTGGCCGCCGCGCGGTTGATCAGCTCGTCCGATTGCGGGTTATTGTAGCTGTTGCGGTTATTCGCGCTCAGGAAATAGCCCGGCAGCGCGTAGTGCGGGTCCGTGTAAAGCGTGTAGACGACCTGCAACCCCGCCGCCTCGAAGGTGCGCGTGCTGTAGTACTGCGTGTTCAGCGTGTTGAAGTCCACGAACTGGTGCTTCATTTCCACACCGACTGCCTTCCACTGCTGCTGCACGACGAGCGGCCAGTCATTGTAGATCGAGTACATTGTGAAGGAGAACTTCTGCCCCTCCTTCTCGCGGAGGCCGCCCGGTCCCACCTTCCAACCTGCCTCATCGAGGAGCCGCCTGGCCTGCTCCGGGTCGTTGTCAAAGAGCGTCGTATCCTTCTTCGTCGGCCACCAGTCGTAGGGGAAGACGGAGTTGTAGATCTGCGCGCGCCCCTTCCAGATGGCGTCGTTGATCGCCTGACGGTTGAGCGCAAACGAGAGCGCCTTGCGCACGCGCACATCCTGGAAGAGCGGCTTGGCGAGGTTGAATTCGATGTATTGGTTCGCGCGGCCCGGTTTTAGGACACGACGCAGCGACGAGTCCCCCTGGAGCTGATCGTAGGCGTCGAGCGACAACTCGACCGCGTTCATCTCCTTCGATTTCAACCCCGTGATGAGCGTGTTCGCGTCCGCATTCGGGATCATCCGGTAGACGACGCGATCGAGGTGCGGGCGACCGCCGAAGTAGTCATCGAACGCCTTGCCGATAATGCTGTCTCCTGTCTTCCAGACCTCGAAGACGAAGGGGCCGGTACCGATCGGGGCGCGGGCATATGGGTGCTTGAGCATCTCCGCGACGGGGACGCCGCCGAGGATGTGCTTCGGGATGATGTACTGGCCCGCGCCGATGGTGAAGAACGGCGCGGAGGGCGCGGTCAGATTCGCTTGGAGCGTAAAGTCATCGAGCACCTTGATGCCCGTGATCTCCCGCGCCTTGCCGGTGTGGAACTCCGGCGCGCCCGCGACGAAGGCGAAGAAGCTATAGAGTTGTGCCCCCGTCTTGTTGTCCGGGTGAGCGATCGTCTCCCAGGTGAACTTGACATCGGCGGCGGTGAAGGGCTGCCCGTCGTGCCACTTGATGCCCTTACGGAGTTTGAAGGTCCACTGCGTGCCATCAGGCGTACTCGTCCACGACTCGGCGAGATCGGGGAGCGGTTCGAGATTCAGCCCCGGCTTCGTCAGGCCGTTGAAGAAGGGCGCCGTCGGGGCGATCACAGTGGAGAAGCTGCTGAAAGAGGGGATCAGGTGCGAGCCCTCCTGCGAGGCATAGTAGACCGCCGTGCCACCCTTCCGTGCGATGCTCGTGGCTCCGACGGGAGGAGATTGCGCCGCAGGCGCGGCCGAGCCGGATGCGGCGGCTGTGCTAGTGGGCGCTGATACGGCGGGTGAGGGCGCGGCGGTCGGGATCGCGCCCCCGCACGCCGCGAGGATGCTGCCGGCGGCAATACCAGA
Source organism: Thermomicrobiales bacterium (assembly GCA_050999735.1). Classification (GTDB taxonomy): domain Bacteria; phylum Chloroflexota; class Chloroflexia; order Thermomicrobiales; family JALYUS01; genus JALYUS01. The sequence goes on from JBPCPB010000284.1 coordinate 33,121, forward strand.
GACGAGCGCGATACCGCGCCGTACGATCCGGCGACGGCTCATGCGGGAAGAAATATCTGCTGAATCTGCCATGCCCCGGTCTCCTTCGTCATCGATCACGCGCGGATGTACCGAGACAATGGCTTGGAAGGCCCACGCCCCGTATGCATTCTCCGCAACGGTGAGCGCGCCAGTTGTATTCCTAACATTCAAAGATTAATATGTCAAGAAAGTGGCTACGGCGATGGCACCTCAACGGGGCATCGGAAACTGGTCCCCAATTGACGTTTCGCCAATCGACCCCTTCCCGTTGCCGCAGCAACGGTATTTCCTCGCGGGAGGCCGCTGACGAGCGCCGCGTCGAGAGGAACTGCCATGGCGCTGTCGGCGATGCTGGTGAGCGTGGCGTGCGATCGTGACCCGAGAGCGGACAGACGGTGCTCGGGCAGACGTCACCAAGGCTCTCGAAGAGCCCAGTTCGCAGTTGCGAATACAGCGGTCGCCGTCAGACGAAAGGAAATACGGACACGAACGTATACGTGCCCGAACCGACGGTGAAGATTGCCTCTCCCTTCTCCATCCGGAAAAACGCGACCCCTTCCGCCTCTCGCGCCAATGTCGCCCCCTCGCGTATTGCGGCGCCATCCGTTGCCCCCGATGGCACGTGGACGATCGCTGTCGTGTTCGCGGGAATCGTGACGTCGAGCGTGAAGGTATCGCCGTCCCGTCGCCACGCAGTGGTGATCCGCCCCCGCACGGAGTCGTATGTCGCCTCGGCGGATTGGAAACTCCCGCCCGGGTGAGGATGGATGAGGATGCGCCGGTAACCGGGGGCTGCGGGATCAGTGTCGATCCCGGCGACCGTACGGTAGAGCCATTCGCCCACAGAGCCGAGCGCGTAGTGATTGAAGGAGTTCATGCCGGGATCCTGGAACCCGTGCTCCTCGGTCCAGCCGTCCCACCGCTCCCAGATCGTCGTCGCGCCGTGCCTGATCGTGTACCCCCACGAGGGGAACGTGTCACTCTCAAGCAGTCGGTAGGCTACGTCGGGGCGTCCAACTACGGTTAGTGCCGGGCAGAGGTAGCCAACGCCGACGAAACCTGTGGAGAGGTGCCAGCCCCGGCGCTCGATGTCCGCCACCAAGCGGTCTGTCGCAGCGGCACGGAGATCGGCGGGCAGGAGATTCATGTACAGGGCAAGTACGTACCCGGTCTGTGTCTCGCCCCGCACCGTGCCATCGGCGGAGACGTACGTCGTAATAAATGCCTCCTTGATCTTCTCAAATAGCGCGTCGTACTGCCGGGCTTCGTCGTGACGGTCGAGGACGCGGGCCATCTCGGCCATGAGACGCGCGTCATATGCCCAGTATGCCGTGGCAAGGAGGTCTTTCGGCGTCGCGCTGGCTCCCGGGTGTCGCATCGCGCCGCCATCGAGTGCCAGCCAATCGCCGAAGTTATTGTTGAGCTGCCCGTTGCGCAGATAGCCGAGATTTCCCCGCGCCAAGTACGTCATCCACCGTGTCATCGCCTCCCAATGCCGCGCGACGATCCGTGTGTCGCCGTAGCACTGCCAGATCGTCCACGGGACGATCACCCCAGCATCGCCCCAGGCGGGTGCGCCATCTGTGAGATTCACCAGCCGCGGCGCAACATCGGGAAATGCCCCCGCTCCCGATTGCCCATCCTCGACGTCGCGCATCCACTTGGTAAAGAAGGTCGCAACGTCCATATTGAAGCATGCGGTGCGAATGAATATCTGCGCGTCGCCCAGCCACCCGAGACGCTCATCGCGCTGTGGGCAATCGGTGGGAACACTGAGGAAGTTTCCCCGTTGCCCCCAGACGATGTTGCGCTGCAATTGGCTCACCATCGGGTTCGAGCATGTGAAGGTGCCGGTAGGCGGCGTGTCGGAATGAACGACGCAGCCCGTGATCATATCCACCGTTGGTACGCCAGGGAAGCCGATAATTTCGGCGTAGCGGAACCCATGGAAGGTGAAGCGCGGTTCCCAGGTTTCCTCTCCCTCACCATGCAGGATGTACGTATCGGTCTGCATGGCGGTACGTAGGTTGTCGGTGTAGAGCGTCCCATCCGGGTTAAGCATCTCTGCAAATCGGAGTCGTATCTTCGTGCCTGCATCGCCTTGGACACGCAGGCGGACCCATCCCGCGATGTTTTGCCCGAGATCGAAGATGAAGGTGCCCGATGCTGGCTCGGTCACTGAAATGGGAACAATTTCCTCGGTCACTCGGGCCGGTGGGACAGATGCGGCGACGATTTGTGTGTCGCCTCGATCCCGCACGCGCACGGGCTGCCAATCGGTATCATCAAAACAAGGAGCGTTCCAGCCTGTGAGCGTGCGACGCGCGTCGTAGGTCTCGCCCATCAGCAGGTCAGAGAAGCGAATCGGACCAGTCGTGCTCTTCCATGTACCATCAGTCACGACTGTCTGCGCCGTGCCGTCGGTATATTCTACATGCAGTTGCAGCAGCGCTTCTGGACGCGATCCGTAATGCCTACTGGACCCGCCGAAACCGACATGGCCGGCATACCATCCCGTGCCAAGGATGACGCCGAGCACGTTCTCTCCCTCGTGGAGGGATCCCGTCACATCATGGGTCTGATACTCAATTCGCGCTTGGTAATCGGTCCAGCCGGGTGCGAGCAGAGCGTTGCCCACGCGATTGCCATTGATGTAGATTTCGTAAAGACCTCGGGCCGTGCTGTACAGCCGTGCGGCCCGCATTGGTTTCGTGAGACGCACGATTGTGCGCAGGTATGGGCTTGGTGGTAAATCCTCCTCCGCCTCTATGCCCGGTCCGACCCACCCCCCAAGCCATTCGTCGGTATGGAGCAATCCCATCTCCCACCAGCCGGGCTGACTGTACGCCGACGGCCTGCCTTCCCGATCCCATACACGCACCTTCCACCAGCAGCGCCTACGCGATTGGAGCGCCGCTCCCGCGTAGACGATGTGGATGGATTGATCAGACGGGACCTTCCCGCTCTCCCATAGGTCGCCGCCGTCGGCATCGAGAAGTTCCGCGCTGCTGGCAACGATAACTTGGTAGGCAGTTTGTCGCTGCCCGCGGTCCGCTGACTCAAGAACCCAGCTAAGGCGTGGCTGGGCTTCATCGATCCCGAGAGGATCTGTCAGATATTCGCACCGCAATCGCGTCGGCGTAATGGGCATTGCTCCTCCTTTCCCTTCGAACAGATCAGATCACGAGCCACGTACGAACCGCACTCTTCTGCCAGGCACCTACCGCAACATCGGTGGCTCCGTTGCGCGCCTTGGCGACGAGCGGCTGTCGAGCCTCATCGGGTTCGCGATACAGATCGCGAATGAATGCGATCTCCATACAATTCGGCGGGATCACGAGAGTGAAGCAATATGCTACGACGATCAAGATCGTTGGTGCTTCCAAGTGTGTCTTTGTCATTTCGCGCGGTGCTGGGCCGAAGGGTAAAGATCCTTTGAGCCCATTCGTGTCCATCTTTATTGCGTCTCCAGCACCCACTCAGTCACCTTCCTCGGTCACGTAGCAAACCCGATCACCACGTTGTGCCGTTCTACGGAGACGTCGTACATCTCGGCGACGTATGGGCCCTGCTCCAAACCGTGAAGCGGGGGCGGCGTCCCGATCGTGCAGAGGCTCGGTTCGAGAGAGATTTCATAGCGCCGGACACGGACCCGCCTTGGGTCGAACCATGATTGGCCCGTTCGGATATCGAATTCCCAGCCATGCCAGGGGCAGCGGAGGATCTCGCTCTGACGGCTGTAGGCGTACTCACCCGGGACTTTAGAATGAACAAACCCTGATAGGCGCCCTGTGCAGAGTGGTCCGCCCTGATGCGGGCAGCGGTTGCGGAGGGCGAAGAATTCTCCGTTGACGTTGAAGACGCCGATGGAGCGCCCCGCGACCTCGACAATCTTGCGCTGTCCCGGTGGAATTTCATCCACGGTTGCAACGATGTATTTCACCACGATGTCTCCATGGAGGTGCAGCGAGTAGACCGGTTCGTCCAGGTAGAGCGACTGCGCATGGTTACAACGCGGAGTTAAATCGGTAGAGCGCATGTGCGTTGCCCGACATGATCTTCGCGGTCCGCTCTGGCGGGAGCTTGACCGGAAGTGCCTGATCGGGGGCATCGAAGTCCCAGTGCGGATAGTCGGTCGCGAACATCAGGTGGTCGTCCATATCCATCTGTTCGAGAAGTTCATGGAAGTATTCCGGCTTTCCTGGCTCCTCCATCGGTTGGGTCGTCGTCCAGAAGTGTTCACGGATGTACTCGGAGGGGAGCCGTTTCAGGTGCGGCACTTCCTCGCGTAACCGCTTCACACTCGTATCTAGACGCCACATGAGCGGTGGCAACCAGGCGAGACCGCCCTCGATAAGCACCACCTTCAGCGTTGGGAATGCCTCGAAGACCCCCTCGCACACGTAGCTGATCACCTGCGACTGGAACGCCTGTGCCATCCCGGTGTGATCCTCGATATAGTATGAGGGCCATCCCGCTCCGGTCGTGGGGTTCCCCGCGACGCCGCCCCCAAAATGGATGCCGATGGGCAGGTTGTGACGGGAAGCCGCCTCGTACATCTTCCAGTATTTGCGTCGTCCGAGCGGCTCGCTTGTCCGCACGACGAGGATTACCTGCACGAAGCGCGGATCGGCGGCGCGCTGCTCGATTTCCGCTGCCGCCATCTCCGCATTCTCGCCGTGCACGACGATCGAGGCGCGCAGGCGCGGCTCCGGGTCGAGCCACCCCGCGACTTGCCAATCGTTGATCGCGTGAGAGAGAGCGAACCCATAATCCGGATTCGTCTCCCGGATTGGCGTCGTATTATTGAGCACGCCGTACGAGATATCCCACGCATCGAGCAGTTGCTCGCGGAGGAAGGACAAATCGGACCCTGGTGGCCGACCGGACGGTGGCCAGGAGTCCGTACGCGCCGCGTTCGGATTCGCTTTCGGATACGCGCCGCCCGCGAAACCGCGGCGTCCGAATCGCTCGTAGTGCGCGCGCCAACGCTCTGGAAGGAACGGGATCAGCGCTTGCGGTGAGGGGAGGGTGTTGTGGATGTCGCAATCGACGATCTGCACTTTCGTGCGGCTGTGTCGCTCGGATTTCATAGCGGTGACGGCCATTGGATACTCCTTTTCGTCTATTCGGGGATCAGAGGCGATAAAACGCATGGGCGTTGCCATACAAGACTTTGTCCATCACTTCCGTCGGCCACACGACCGGCGGGGACGCCTCCTCAGGCGTGTCGAAGTGCCAGTGCGGGTAATCGGTCGAGAACATCAGCAGGTCATCAGATTCGAGTTGACCGACGATCTGCCGCATCTGACGGTCGGTGTTCGGCGCGTCAAGCGGTTGTGTGGTAATACGGACGTGCTCATGGATATACTCCGACGGGAGCCGACGCACCCATGGTACTTCGCGTCGCAGCCCTTTCCACTCCTTATCCAAGCGCCACGCGAAGGACGGAAGCCAGGTGAATCCGCTCTCGATCAGCGCGACATGCAGCGTGGGAAACTGGTCAAAAACTCCCTCACAGATGAGACTCATCAGCTGTGATTGGAAGACCGTGGCCATGCCTACATATTCCTCGATGTAATATGAGGGCCAACCGACCGCAGTCGGGGGATTGCCCGGCGCGCCGCCGAAGTGGATACCGACGACGAGGTCGTGGCGCACGGCCGCATCGAAGATGGGATGGAAGCGCCGGTTGCCATAGGGGGCCGCCGATCGTGCGGGCAGGAGTACCTGCACGAACCCCGGATGGTTACCGAGTCGCTCGATCTCCCGCGCGGCCATCTCGGGGTGCTGGCTCGGCACCACGAGTGAGGCGCGTAGGCGCGACTCCTGCTCCAACCATTCCGCGATCTGCCAATCGTTGACGGCGCTAGCGAGGGCGGCGGCGGCGTCAGGATTATGCACGCTCTCCACGGCGTACGCACAAGTGAGGATTCCGTATTCCACCCCCCACGCGTCGAGCACCTGTGTACGCATCAGTCCGAGATCCGACCCTGCTGGAGCACCATCGGCGGGCTTCGTGTCGGGTCGGGCAGTGATCGACGCGCTCTGCGGATACCAACTCTCCTCAGGGCCTTTGAAACCGGATTGGCTGATGTACTCGCGCCAAAAGTCGGACAGATAGGGAAAGAGCGCCTGCACAGCCGGCACGGTGTTGTGGATATCACTGTCGATCACGGCTCGCCCGGTCCAAAATCCCATTGACATGCTCCTACACAATGCCGTTGACAGCCAGTTTCCACTACTCAGGGGGCAACCTCGATTACGAGATACTGTCCTTCCGCCATGACCGGATACGTCTCAGCGACGTATGGCCCCGGCACCTTGCCGACGATGGGTGGGTCGGCGGTAGTCAGAGCATCGCCCGGCTCGACGCTGACATTGTACCGGCGCACGCGCAGACGCTCGGGATCGCACCACGACTGCCCGGTGCGGATGTCGAACTCCCAGCCGTGCCACGCGCAGGTGAGAATTTCGCCCGCGCGGGTGTATTCCAGTTCACCCGGCGCTTGCGCCTGGAGCATGCCCCAAATCTTGCCCTCGCACAGCGGCCCGCCCTGATGCGGGCAGCGATTGCGCAGCGCGAAGAACTCGCCATTCACATTGAAGATACCGATGGAGCGCCCGGCGACCGTGACGATCTTCCGCCCGCCTGGCGGGATTTCGTCCACTGCCGCCACGATGTAGCGCACCATTGTTGCCCTCATTCCACGACATCGGACAGCCGGTACAGTTCTCGCGCATTTTCATAGTAGATCTTCCGGCGCACATCGTCTGGGAGGCGGGCCGGAATCGCGGTGTCGGGCGCGTCCCAGTCCCAGTGGGCGTAGTCACTGGCGAAGATCAAATGGTCCGTGCCGACCTGCTCCATCAGCCAGAGCAAGTCCTCCGGCTGATGCGGCTCCTCGACGGGCTGCGTGCAGAACCAGACGTGATCGCGGATGTATTCGGACGGGCGGCGCGTGAGGTGCGGCGTCTCGTCGCGCAACAGTTGGTACGTGTTGTCCAGCCGCCAGAGCAAGGAGGGAACCCAGGCGAAGCCATTCTCCGCCGAGACGACCCGTAGCGTCGGGAAGCGCTCGAAGACACCCTCGACCACGAGGCTGATGAGATTGGCCTGCATCGATTGGGCTGGCCCGATGTGGTCCTCAATGTAAAACGACGGCCAGCCGCAGCCGGTGATCGGCTGCCCGCCGGAACCGAAGGCATGCGACATCACGACGAGGCCATGCGCGGCGCATGCTTCGTAGATCGGCCAGTACTTGCGGCGGCCCATCGGCTCGCGCGGGCGGCCGGTGAACTGCACTTGAACGAAGCGCGGATCGCGGGCACGCCGTTCGATCTCCGCTACTGCGAGATCGGCGTGCTCGAAGGGAAGGATAACCGAGGCACGCAGGCGTGGCTCCTTGTCGAGCCATTCCGCGACTTGCCAGTCGTTCACGGCGGTTCCCAAGGCCGCGCCAAACTCGGGATTGAGTTGGGATCCGACTCCCGTCAGAGGATTGAGAATCCCGTAGGCGACGTTCCACTCGTCGAGCAATTGTACCGCAGTGAAGGCACAGTCCGAGCCAGCCGCGCGACCCGACGGCGGGAAGGAATCATTGCGCCGATTCATGAAGCGCGGGTAAATCCCTCCAGATGGAGTACGCATCCCGTAGGTCTTGAGATGCTCCGACCAGCGCGCCGACAGAAACGGGTAGAGGTCCTTCTCGGAGTCGAGTTCGTTGTGGATGTCGCAATCAATGATCGCTGGTTTCGTCCGACTCTTGTGTGTGGCGCGCTCCAATGTCGTGGCCATGTGTCTCCTCCAGAACTTAATAGGCGTGTGCCGGTGCCGGCGACAGCCCGTACAACTCGCGGGCATTCTCCCCGGAGATCTTCCGTGCCAGCGCATCGGGCAGGTGCGGCAGCACGGTTTCGAGCGGATCGCTTGTATGCAGATGTGGGTAATCGCTCGCGAACAGCAGCATGTGATCGCCGTCAATCTGCGCGATTATCCGTTCCATATCCCGCCATTCCCGTGGCGCGTCGAGCGGTTGGATTGTCAGCCGGACATGCTCACGGATGTACGCGGACGGCGCGCGTTTCACCCATGGTACGAGGCGGCGCAGATTGCGCCACTCCTTGTCGAAGCGCCACATGAATGCCGGTAGCCAGGTAAAGCCGCTCTCCAGCAAGGCGATGCGCACAGTGGGGAAGAGGTCGAGCACCCCCTCGCTGATGATGCTCGCTAACTGTGACTGGAAGACCTGCGCCATCCCCGCGTACTCCTCGAAGTAGTACGACGGCCAGCCGGAGGGGAAGGGCGGGTTGCCGGGCGCACCGCCGAAATGGATACCGGCGACGAGATTCCGCTTGGCAATCGCCTCCCACAGCGGGCGGAAAAGGCGGCTGCCGTACGGGTGCTCCGAGCGCACGGGAAGCAACACCTGGACGAAGCCGGGGTGGTCGCCGACGCGCGCGATCTCCGCTGCCGCCAGTTCCGGCAGTTGGACGGGCACGACGATGGAGGCGCGCAGGCGCGGCTCCTTGTCGAGCCACTCGGCGATCTGCCAGTCGTTGACGGCGCGGGCGAAGGCGACCGCCGCTTCGGGGTTGTGCAGGCTGTCAATCGCGTAGAGGCAATTGACGACCGCGATCTCCACACCAAACGGGTCAAGGAGTTGGGAGCGCAAGAGATCAAGGCTGGAACCGGCCGGGCCATCGGGCGGGACGCTGCCGGGGCGGGCAGCGACGGGCGCGCGTGGCGGGTAATACGTCGTGCCCGCGCCCTTGAAAACGGACTGGTTAACATGCTCGACCCAGTGCTGGGGCAGATAGGGAAAGAGCGCCTCGACGCGCGGCACGGTGCTATGGACATCGCAGTCAATCAGCGCGGTTGACGTGGTTGCCACGCTTACTCCATCTGGTTGTGTCTGCATCGGCACCTCCTCAGGTGATTGTGCCTCGTGGGTACTCCCTGACTTGATCTCCGCAAGGACGGCTATCAATCGTGCGAGGCTTATTACGCGGGACTCTCTCAGCGGCCGGTGATGGTCGTTTGGGTATCAGATCAAACCTCCCAATCCTGCGGCCTGAACTGCGAATACTCCATTGAGCCCAGGCTATGGAATCCATCAGAGCTCCACGTGCAGGATGACCATCTCCCGTTCGATCGAGACCGGGAACATCTCGATTGACGGGTCCTCGTCCGCCTCGGCGCACTCGATCGTGACTTCATACCGTTTCACCCGCGTCTTGTGCGGATTGACGATCGAGCGCCCCGTAAGGATGTCGAACTCCCAGCCGTGCCAAGGGCAGCGGAGAATTTCTCCCTCGCGTTCGATCTCGTAGCGATACGGTGCGGGGCCGACAACGAGACCCTTGAGCATGCCTAAACAGAGCGGTGCGCCCTTGTGCGGACAGCGATTCCGCAGCGCGTAGTACCGCCCCGCGACGTTGAAGACACCGATTGAGCGCCCTTCGACCTCAACGATCTTTCGTCCCCCCGGTGGCAACTCATCCACTGTGCCGACCATGTGCCGCATCATTGCTTTCGCTTTCACACATGCATCCTCCCTTCCCCGTGGTTACAGACCAAAGGTTTCACGGGCATTCTCGACAAAGATCCGCTGGCGCAGTTCATCCGGCAGTGTCGTAAAGCTTTGCGCCGGGTCGTCCCAATCCCAATGCGGGTAGTCACTGGCGAACATCAGCGTGCGGTCGCCGTCCATCCACGAGATCAATTCGGCTAGCGCTTCGGGAGTGTCCGGCTCGTCGATTGGTTGGGATGAGAAGCGCACATGTTCGCGCATGTATTCGCTCGGCAACCGCTTGACCCAGGGCGTTTGGTGGCGCAAGCTCTTCCAATCGCCGTCCATCTTCCATCGGTAGGCTGGGACCCAGCCGAAGCCGCCCTCGAGCATTGCCACTTTCAGCGTCGAGAACTTCTCGAACACCCCTTCGAAGATGAAACTGGCGAGATGGGCCTGATAGAACGATGGGCGCGCCTGCCGGATTTCGATGTAATAGCTGGGGAATCCGGCCGCTGTCGGCGGCGGGTTGATCCCCACGCCTTCCGCGTTGAAGTGCAATGCCACCGTGAGGTTGTGCCGGACGCACGCCTCGTAGATCGGGTGATAAAACCGCTGACCGTATGGCCGCGGCGCGCCGCACGGCATCATGACGCCGACCACGCTTGGGTGGGACCCCACCCGGTCAATCTCCTGCGCCGCCCCAGCCGGATCCTGCGTGCAGATCGCAATCGCGACGCGGAAGCGGTGATCAGCGGTCAGCCAGTGCTCGATCGTGAAATCGTTGAACGCGCGACAAAGCGCGCTCGCGTAGTCGATGTCGTTCAAGGCACTGGCAACGTAGAGTTGCCCACCGGTCAGGATGGCGAGGTCGATCCTCGCCTCATCGAGCAATTGAGATCGCACTTTGTCGACGTTCAACGCCCGGGTGCCATCGTCGCCGGGGTCATCGGGATCATAGGCATCGACGCGGCGGCCACGCAATCCGCCGTTATTCGCGTACCCGCCCCCGCCGCCCCCGTAGCCGAAGTCGGCGAGGCGCTCCCGGTACACCTGGGGAAGATAGGGGTAGAGATCCGATTTGTCGCGATAGCCGTGATGCACGTCTGTGTCAATCACGCTCAAGCGGCGTCGCGCGCGGTCTGGGGTCTCATGCTTGGTCCGCTGCACGGTTTCTAGTGCCATACTGTCCGCTCTCCTCTCGCCTACTGCATCGCCCGCCGTCTAAGTCGTACCGTTTCAAGGCGCATCCTCGCCGACGGGTGCTGCGTTCCATTCCTGCGCCATCGGGGACGCTTCCCAAGCGGTGAGGTCGAGCAGGCCAAGCCCGCGCCCGTACCCGGCCTCATCGCCGTGAAAGTTCATCATGAATGCCATCCAGCGACCATCGGGGCTGATGTTCGAGTTGCTGGCCCGCCACGGTGATCGGTCGAAGAAG
>JBPCPB010000292.1:0-5239 GCA_050999735.1 Thermomicrobiales bacterium
AGCGGTCGGTGATGTAGCGGTCGGAGAGCGTCGCCGCCGCAACGAGCGCCGCGTCGTGAATCCGCACGCCGTGATGCACTTCGTACCGCTCGCGCAGGCCGCGCAGGATCGAAACCGTGTCGTCCACGCTCGGCTCGCCGATCTTCACCGGCTGGAAGCGCCGCTCCAAAGCCGCATCCTTCTCGATGTACTTGCGGTACTCGTCGAGCGTCGTCGCGCCGATCGCGTGCAGTTCGCCGCGCGCCAGCGCGGGCTTCAACAGGTTGGCGGCATCCATCGCGCCGTCGTTGCCGGCTCCGGCGCCGACGACGGTGTGCAGCTCGTCAATGAAGAGGATGATATTCCCTTCGGCTCCCTGCACTTCCTTGAGGACGGCCTTCAGCCGCTCCTCGAACTCGCCGCGATACTTCGCCCCCGCAACGAGCGCGCCCATATCGAGGGCGATGATTTGCTTATTCTTCAGCGTGCTCGGTACATCGCCCTGCACGATGCGCTGCGCCAGGCCTTCGGCGACGGCCGTCTTGCCGACACCCGGCTCGCCGATCAGCACCGGGTTGTTCTTGGTCCGGCGCGAGAGCACCTGCATGACGCGACGAATTTCCTCGTCCCGCCCGATGACGGGATCGAGTTTGCCGTCCCGCGCGGCGGCGGTCAGATCGCGCCCGTACCTTTCCAGCGACTGGTATTTGCCTTCGGGGTTCGGGCTGTCTACATGCTGGCCGCCGCGTACTTCCTTAAGCGCCTCCAGCACGCGTTCCCGCGTCAGGCCGAACGTTGTCACCAACTGCTCCGGCGCGCCGCCGAGGCGCGGGGTGAGCATAGCGAGAAAGAGATGTTCGGTGCTCAAATAACTGTCGCCCAGTTCGTTCGCCGCCTCGACCGCCTGCCGGAAGACCGCCTGCATCCGCTCTGATGGCGTAATCTGCGCCGTCTGGCCCATCGCGCGCGGCACGCGACTGCCGAATTGCTCCGCCATCGCGCGCGGCTCAATCGGGTCAACGCCGAGTTTCGTGAGCAGGAGTGGCACAATGCCGCCCTCCTGCGCGAGCAGGGCGACGAGCAAATGCTCCGGTTCGTAGCGGCTATAGCCATGCTCAAGCACATACTGCTGGCTTGCGGCGAGCGCTTCGGCCGCCTTTTCGGTGAATCGTGGTTGTGCCATGATAAAATATCCCTCCTGGAGAGCGTTAGCACTCTCGTCCTATGATTGCTAACGCCCTCAGGAACCCTGCTATTCCCCGTATCAAGGTGGGAGAGAATTGAACCGCAGAGACGCAGAGGGCGCAGAGAGGGAAGAAGGAAGATCATCCTGAGCAAGGACAACGGGGGCCCGTAACAGTCTCTACTTTTTCTTTCTTCTCGCCTCGGCGTCCTCTGCGTCTCTGCGGTTCAATCACTTCCCGACAAGGTCGCGTTCGAGGGCGAGGGATAGACGACAATCAGCGCGGTGATCCAACCGCGCGCTGCATGCGTATACAAAGATGAACCGACCTTCTCCAATATTCTCCTTCCCCATTTCCCCAATCCCAGCCGGTACCGTCCCCGCGGTACCGGCGCTTCTTTGGGGCAGTAGACGGGAGACAGAATGGGTTTCGCCCCTCTGTCTCCCGTCTACTCATCCTCTTTCACGATCGCTGTGTCACCAAAGATGGCGCTGCCATTGTTTCGTACGTGCGATGCTTGAATCACCCTCTCGCGGCAGCAAGGCAATGATTGGGAAGGCGCGGATGATCCGGGGAGGGCGGTTCAAGCACCGCCCGTACGCAGGTATCACGCTTTATCGTGAAAGGGTATCATCCCCTCCGTTACCTTTCGCTGCGACAGCGTACTGCACACGCATACTGAAATGATCGCGTGTACGTAGCAGTCTTGCACGGTAACGGATTTCTATTGGCTTCCGATATACCGCAATCTGTGTTGCCTCACGAATAAATCTTACTCTGACAGGGTCGTTGCCTCACCAATGATTCGTACTTTGGTCAGTCGCCAGAGTGCGTCCTGTCCCGCCGCGATCTCCCGTCGTACCGCCGCCGGATTGAGCGTCAGATAGTCCGCGCGCAGGGTCTCTTTCACGCTTTCCTGTACTTCCGGTGCAGCCACCATCCGCTGATACGGTGTCTGCGCGACATCATACCGCTTCATCATCTTGCCGCCGTCACGCTCCTTGCTGACGCGTTGCACCGACGGTTGGAAGAAGTTCGTGAACAGTCGCGGCGACCGATAGACCGTTGCCAGCGCGGCGGACGCGATTTCTCCTTCAGAGCGATCATCGCCAATGGCCTGTCGAACAATCGAATAGTTTTTCTGCTCGACATGACATTGATCATTCTTCTTGTAGGGGCGACAGCGGGTGAAGGTAATCTCCTCGCGCCCACAATCCCGCACCAAGTGATGATTGATGAACTCACCGCTGTTGTCCGCGTCGAGACCGAGCACCGGCACCGGCAGCAGCGTGCGCGCGTGGGCAACCTCGCCCTCAACGCGGGCGGAAGCAAGCTGTGGCCGACGGAGGACATCGCCCCATCGCCCGGTCTCGCATGAGACTTGGATTACTATTCCACGTCCCCTCCCTTCGCAATATCCCGTCGCTCGAACCATCGCGGCGCGATAGACGATCTCGTCCAGCACGTCGAGCGTGGGCAGCCGCTGCATCTGCACCCGGCTTTGGATGAGATAGGTCGCGCCCGCCGCGAAGCCGATAGCGAAGGAGCCATAGGCGAGCATCGCGATCGGGACGTGAATGGCGATCCACTTCGATTGCAACGCCGGGATCAGCCCGGCCACCGCCTTCTCGGAGGCCGGGCGCGTGATGCCATACAGCATGATCGCGGCGGCACAGCCCATCGCCAGGGCGCCGAGCGATCGCATTGGATAGAGTCGCGAGAGGCCATAGTAGGCGAGGCAGATCGTCGCCGCGAAGGCGAGGGAGAACTCGTACATGTTGCCGTAGGGGCCGCGATGGGAGACAAGCGTGCGGAAGCCGAGGGCGCCGAGCATGAAGAGAAGTGCCGCGCGCTGCATATAGGTCGCGATTGCGCCTGCTATCGCCGGTGCGCCCGCGATCCATTCCGCCGTCATCCCCGTCGAGACGGTCGTGCCCGCCGACGTCTGGATCGCGGTCGCGCGCAGGCGGAACAGCCCCACACTGTAGACGGCATACAATACCGTCGCGGCGATGGCACAGATGAGTGCGCCATAGAGGCAGTACGATGAAAACTGCAAGGCACCGAGCATCGGACGCTCCCCTCACTCTCCTTGTCACTCCAACGCCGGATCACCATGAAATACGTCGTCGGGTAATCCGCGAATTATGCCGCTCCCATTACCGCCGTGATTGCCACCTCCCTCCCTCCGCAGTAGTCTCAGATGCTCGCGGGCCGATATGAGTGGAGATAATCACGACTGTCTAGTCAACGCTGTTCATCTATGAGAAAGCATATCGTCCTTTGACGAACTAGTCAAGTCTGAGTAGTATGGGCAACAAGCGGAAAGGATGTCACATCGGTGGATGAGAATGCGCTGCTGCTCCTTGGCCTCCTGCGGATGCAGAGTCAGCACGGCTATCAGATGAACGAGTTCATTGAGACGAATCTGGGCCGCCTGACAGCGATGAAGAAGCCAACGGCATACGCGACGCTCGACCGGCTGCACCGGCAAGGGGATGTCGCGGTGCAGACCGAGCAGCAGGGGAACTTTCCGGCTCGGAAGGTCTACTCGATCACGCCCGACGGAGAGGCGCATTTCTTCGCGCTGCTGCGCACAAGTCTCTCCGCGGTGCCGCTGCTGCACTCGACTACCGATGTGGGTATACTCTTCCTCGACGAGCTCCCGTTGTCCGAGGCGATCATGTGTCTCACCGAACGCCTCACGCAACTCGACGCGCTCATCGCGATGCACGAGCGGGCGCCAACGCAGGGATACGGAGTCAACGTTGATCTGGCATTGGAGCAATTTCTCGTCTTATTGCGCGCCAATCAGTCATGGCTTCAGTCGGTGTTATACCGACTGAAGCGAGACCGCTAATGCCCAACGATGTCACGCCTTAGACGATGGAGGAGATCGCCTCATGAGCGGTACAGGATCATCGCCCGCCCTCGCGTTCGTCGGCGCGGGCGCGCTCGGCCAGTCATTCGCCGGGCTGCTGGCAAAGAACGGGCAGTCCGTGACGCTCCTCGCCACCCCGCGCACCGCCGCGTCGTTGCTCGCAGCGGGCCGCATCCAGCTGCAAGGTGTCGTCGAATGCGAAATACTCGCCGTGTCCGTCCCCGCGCCGCCGGGCAGCGTCGGGATCACGACCGACCCGGCGGATCTGCCTGCCGGAGTCGGGGTAATCTTTCTCACGAAGGGGCACGATTTGGCGGGCGCGATTGCGCATGTCCGTACCGCGTGGCCCCGGCCCGGCGATGACACCGCGTGGGCGGCGGGTCTCCAGAATGGTCTCGCGAAGGACGATATGCTTGCGGCAGCGTTCGGTGCGGCGCGCGTCGTGCCGGGTGCGACAATCCTCGGTGGCGGTCGGGGTGCGGATGGCATCGTGATGGTGACGAGCCTCGGCATGACCTATCTCGGTGAGATGGCGGGCGGCAGTTCGCCGCGTGTAGATTCAGCGATTGACGCGCTGATGGCGGCGGGCATCCCGGCGGAAGCGCCCGCAAGCATCCAGAGCGTTCTTTGGTCGAAGGCGTGCAATGCAGCGGGCGTCTTCGGCGTCTCAGTCCTCGCCCGGGCGTCCGGGCCGCAATTAAGTGGCGACTCAAACTTGATGCGCGCCTATCTCGCGCTCGTCCGTGAGACGGCTACCACCGGCGCGGCCTACGGTGTCACGGTCGGCAACTACCCGAACTTCCCGCCGATCCATACCTACGCAGTGACGCCGGACGATGAGACACTGGCGCGCATTGAGCCTGGCCCACTTCCGCGCGGTGGCAGCCTGCCCTCAATGACACAGGATGTGCTCGCCGGTCGCCCGATGGAAGTGGAGCAGGTCTTTGGCGATCTTGTCGCGCGGGCGGAGCGCGCGGACGTCGCCGTGCCGCATCTCACCTTCGTGCGGGACATCCTGCGCGGCATTGATCGCATCACACGCGGCGACTGATCGCCCACCCGGATTGCAAAGTGGTACCGGGCGGTGCGATGCTGTGAAAAGCGAAGATAGATCGGTAGCGTAGGCTTCAGCCTGCGTCCCCGCTTTGCGGGCAGGAAAAACCCGGCCTATCGGCCAGAGAACGCAGGCTGAAGC
>JBPCPB010000349.1:0-2816 GCA_050999735.1 Thermomicrobiales bacterium
AGATGTCCCCCGCGATCGCCGTCCATTTGCTCTTCGCAGAGACCCACCACGTTTGCCCGCCGGGGTTGTAGGTAATGAATCCCACCGGCCCCGTGTTCGGGACAGGCTGGCTCGCGACATCCCAGACAAAGGTGGGGTTCTGCGTTCGCCACTGTTGAAACATGTACGAGCCATTGATGTACATTCCGGCCGCGTTTTGCGCGAACTGCGAGACCGCCTGCGGCGCATTCGCGGCGGCTGAACCGGGAAAGACGCTGCCATCCGCTTTGATCGCCAGGAGCAGGTCAATCGCCGCGAGGAACTGATCGGCGGTGTACTGATACTCGCCGGTCTTCCAGTTGATTTCACCACCCGCCGCCCCCGCCATCTCCGCGAGCGATCGAATTAGCGACCCCATGCGGTCCGATTGCGCGCCGGACAGCATGACGCCGTAGTACTTGCCGCCGCCCTGCTGCGTGATCTTTTTCGCGGTGGCGCGGAACTCGTCCCATGTGAGCGGCTTCGTCTGCGGATCCATTCCCGCCTGCTGCATATACGCCACGTTGTACAGGAGGAGCGCATTGTTCTGTTTCGTCGAAGTGAAGGGGAACGTATAGGTCTTCCCCTGAAACATGTTGATGCCTTCAAAAAAGATGCCGGGCGGGAAAGCGGCCTTCCACCGCGCAAAGTCCGGCACGACGTCATCGAGGGGCTGCACCCATCCCTGCTGCACGACCTGAGCCGCCGTCAGCGGTGGAGGAACCTCGAAGAGATCGGGGGCGTTGCCGTTCTGGATGCCAGCCGGGAGGGCTTTCGCCATCTCCGTGTAGGGAAGGCCGAGATAATCGAAGGTGATGTTGGGGTGGGCTTGCCGATAGGCCGGCAGGAAGACATCGAGGAAGACCTTCTTCTCATTGGCGCTATCCATCCAGTGATACGTGATCTTTTCCGTCGGCAGTTTCGCGCCCGTCTCCGGTATCGCGATTGCGTTCGCTGCGGGTGTTCTCGCGCTCCCCGTCACGACGCTCCCCGATGGAGCGGTCGGGGCCGGTGCGGATGTCGCGGGTGTTGCTCCGCTGCCCGCGCCTTGAACGGGGACGCCGGTGGCGCTCGGCGTTCCGCTGCCGCAGGCGGCGAGCAGGGCGGCGAGGCTCGCCGCGGCGCCGTGGCGGAGCGCGTCGCGGCGCGAGATTGGCTGTCGGATCGTCTGCCGCGTGGTCATCGCATCACATCCCTTCTCGCGTGGATGCGCCCGTCACTGGAAGATCGCTCTCCCCTTCGCGCAGGGGATTGCGGCCCCACTGCGGATAGGGGACGAGGCGCTGCCAGGGCGTCGGGAGATCGGCGGGCGTCGCGGCAAGAAACGCGCGGATCTGCTCGCGCAACGTCGCGAGCACTTTTGCCATCCCCGGTTCCCCGACGCGATTGCGCAGTTCATCCGGGTCGTCCACGAGATTCCAGAGCGATTGCGGGTGCAGATCGTCGCCCGTCACAACGAGTTTCCACTCCTCGGTGCGGAGCATCAGCCGCTCGCCGAGTTCACTCACCACGGCTGTGCGGTGCTGCTCCGGGGGAGCGTTCCCGGCCACAATGGGAAGCAGGCTCCGCCCCTGCGCGCCCGGCATCTCCGTCCCCGCGATCTCCACCAACGTCGCGGTCAGGTCGAGCAACTCAATGAGCGCGTCACTGACGACGCCACGCGGCGTGTCCATGTGATCGGGTGGCCGGACGATGACCGGCACGCGCGCCGCCTGTTCGAAAAACGCGCTCTTGTTGAGGAGGCGGTGATCGCCGAGCATCTCCCCGTGGTCGCTACAGAGGGCGATCCACGTATTCATCAGTTGCCCGCGCGCCTCCAGCGCGTCGCAGATGCGGCGGATGCCGTCATCAATGTACGTGACGTTGCCGCAATACTGCGTACGCATCTCCTGAATCTGTCGCGGCGTCGCGTCCGGCAGGCGCTTCGTATTGCCATTCAGTGGAACGGTCGGCAGGTCGAGTGGCCCGACAGGCATCTCCTCGGGGCGATACCGCGAGGCGTATGGTTCCGGTGGATCGAAGGGGTCGTGCGGGCCGGGCGGCCCCGACCAGAGGAAGAACGGCTCGCGATCGTTCGCCGCAATCCAACTGGCGGCGCGGCGCAGAAGCCAGCCGTCAATATGATCTTCTTCGCCGAGCATCGAGGGCCGCATCGCGTACGCATTGATCGGCCCTGCCGCGGACCGTCGCAGCAAGTCGCGGTGGTACTTCTCGAGCACGCCAAGCGCGCGCAGATGCTCGGAGTAGGGGCTGGCGCGCAGGTTGCCCGCGCTCATCTTTCCCGTCGTCTCGCACGGCTCGTCGAAGCCAAGTTTCTTCAGCAGCGGCTGGCTGACGAGGATTTCCAGATCGTGCTGCCAGGTATAGTGGAGTTTGCCGATATTTGCCGTGTGATACCCCGCCGATTGCAGCGCGCGGACGAAGGAGGGCGCTTCGGGCCAGAGCAGTTTGTTGTTGTCCCGGCAGCCATGCTGATGCATATACCGGCCGGAGAGGAAACTCATGCGGGAGGGAACGCAGAGCGGTGCATTGCAGTAGGCGCGCCGGAACCAGACGCCCTCCCGCGCCAGGCGATCCATCGCGGGCGTCTCGATAGGGAAGACGCCCGCGCAGCCGAGCGCATCCCACCGTTGCTGATCGGTCATAATCAATACAATGTTCGGTGGTCGCTCCGCGCGTTCTTGCCGGGCCACGACGCACAGCCTTCCGTTCGCGTCAGGTCAGTGTGACGACGCTCGTCCGCAACTCATGCGCGCCATCGGGGCGGGTCCATTCGTAGTAGTAGCGGATCCAATCCG
>JBPCPB010000390.1:0-13205 GCA_050999735.1 Thermomicrobiales bacterium
GGCTGATGAACCTTACCAACCGAATCAGGTAATCCGGGACGCAGGCTGAAGCCTACGCTACCGGTAGCACAGGCAGAGAGCCTGTGAATCCATTACCCAAATAAGTTGTCAAGGTTCATCAGCCTGCTCCACCGACGTGGTCCCTGCGAAGCGCTTCAATCCAGATGGAAAACCTCTTCCAGCCGTAGGAACCCTTCGTCCGGGCGGCGGTCGCCGAGGTCAGCGAAGAAAGGAGCCATGTGCGCCTGCCACCGCGCGTTGACCTCCCGCGCCGCCATACCCGCGAGCGCGGCCTGTACATCGGGCGTCTCGAAGTAGCCGACGAGCAGCCCGTCATCGCGCAGGAAAAGTGAGTAGTTCTGCCAACCCGTCTCCCGCAGGGCCGCCAGCATCGGGGGCCAGATGCCCGTATGCTCCCGCTTATAGTCATCGAGCCGCTCCGGCCGAACCTGCAAGAGGAAACAGACTCGTTCCACAAGGCGCTCCTTTCAGTCGCGCAGCAATGAGCAATGAGCGATGAGCGATGAGGGAAAAAACACTTCCCCGTTGCTCCACAACGTCGAGGTCGAGACCGAGCACGCGACTGAGTTTACGGAGTGTGCTCGTCTGATGGCCGAGGCCGAGGGCGACGTGGTGCGTTGGGCCTTCGGCGCACCAGCGTTCGATAAAGGCGGCGGGGCCACCGGCAAACTTCAGACGCGCGTTCGTGTTGCCAGTGTGGAGGATAGGGCCGGGGACGCATTCGCCTTCCGCCGCCAGCAGTTTCAGGCGGCCTTCCGCCGTCTGCGTGAGGCCGAGAATCGTGATCGGCCCAGGCTGAACGATGAACTCGACGGAAAGCCCGCCGCCCCGCTTGCCGTGGAAGACTTCCAGCGCCCGCAGCGTCGGCGGAGCGGCGCTGATCGCGAGATGGCCGGGACCATCGTGGCCCATCAGGATGATGTCGTCGTTGAAGTCCATCGCCATGAACTCCGCGAATGAGCCACCGACGCCAAGGCGATCCATGATGAGCATCGCGACGCACGTTTGCAGGTCGCCTTCACCCGCTGTCGGGATGCCGCGCGCCGTGAGCAGCGAGTTGCCGACGATCAGCCCCGCCGCCAGTTGCTCAAACGGGCCGTTATCCAGCCCGCGATAGTAGTAGGCGAGGCCGTCCAGCGCGAAGTCATCTACCAGCCGATCCAGCCCGCAGGCGATCCGCGCCGACCGATTGAGCGCATCGTCCGTAACGGGCGCGGCGATGGCATCGCTGCCCGGCGCGGCGATGGTGAAGATGGTGCGGATTTCCGCCTCCTTTGCCGCCACCTCGGCGTCCGTTGTCGCGTCCGTGCGGGTTTGCAAATCTTCCATTTCCAGCAGTTCGATGTGTGTGCCGAGTTGTGCCTGATGCATGGCGATATCGGTGTGCATGTCGAGCATTCCCGGATAGGTGTGACCGAGGAAACCGAAGCGCGCCCGCCGCAGCGTCCGCGCGACGCCCGCCGCCGTCACCCACTCCGCAATCGCGCCCCACGCGCGGTCATCGTCGGAAAGCGTGCCAGTAACGATATTGAACGGGATGCGGGCACGCGCGAAGACGCCCGCCAGTTCCGGGACGGAGCAGACCGTGCAATTCGCCAGCCATTCCGCCGTATCGGTACGCTCGTAGTCCAGCGCGGCGATGGGTTGGAGGTTGAGGGCGAGCACCGGCGCATGCTGCCGCTGCACGACGGGCAGCACCTGTGAAGACGTGGCATAGGTGCCGATCGAGCAGGCGAGCAGATCGAGGTTCTCCCGCGCGAATCGCTCACCCGCTTCCCGTCCGGCTTCCGGCGTGTCCACCAACCCGGCGGAAACGACTTCCGCACCGAGTCGCATCAGATGCGCCTCAACCTTGTCCTGATAACCAATTAGCCGCTCGCGCAATCCCGGAAACTGCGGCCAGTACGTGGCCAGCCCGATCCCGAACACCCCGACCCGCGCCGCCAGCCGCTGCTTTCGCTCCATGCTTCGCCCTCCCGCTGCGTCATTCCACCGATGTGCGGCATCGTATCATGGGAGGATGTGGATGGATTAAGATGCCTTACAGGTATCGAGGCGGGGGCGAGAAGCGCTCAATTGGCGATGCCAATTAGACCAGTGCCTTATCCGGCACTTCAATGTTTACCGCGAGCACGGAATACGGATGCGGGCGCGGTTCGTGATCTCGCATAATCGCCTCTAGGTGCATCTTTAGCGCTTTCTGCATCTGCTCGATGGTTTCCTCGATGGTATCACCCGTCGCTACGCAACCGGACACGTCGGGGGCGTATGCGGAGTAGTTGGTGTCGGCCTTTTCGACTACAACGAGATAGTGCATCCGTTCCTCCTCTTTCCATCCTGCTTGCTTTTGCCCGCTGTTCCGGCAACGGCCATCAATAGCGCGTCGCCATCATCTCAGCATCGGGGATGCCGCTGGCGAGCGTAGTGCGTTTCCATTCGGCCACATCGAAGGGAACGCGGCAAAATTCGATGCTGAACCGGCGCTCGTCCGCCGAGAGGATAGCGTATTCCGCCCATGGGTCGGCGTGTGCTCCGCCGCCCGGCTGGCGAGTGTTGTAGACGTAGCCGACACTTCCCGGATTGAAGAAGAGTGAATCGTCGAGGCGGCGCAACTGCTGCAAGTGCGTGTGCCCGCCCGTGAGGATTGCGGGCAAGTACGCACCCAGCAACCGGCGTACCTCCGTTTCCGGCGTCTCCGGGAAAATGATGTCATCAAATGAGGTCGGGGAGCCGTGAAAGCAAAGCAATCGCTGCTTCCCCGGCAACGAAATCTCGACCGTTGGTTGAAATGCCGCGATAAACGCGCGCTCCGCCTCGGAGAGTTGCGCGAGTGACCAATCCCGCACGGCGTGCTGCTGTGATGTCAACGACTCCGCACCATTCGCACCAGTCAGGAGGAAGGCATCGGCGTTGCCGTACACGACCGGACACCCCAGTTCCCGCAGGCGGGCCACGACTTCGGCCGGTTGCGGCCCGCCCTGGATGGCGTCGCCGAGGCAGACGACCGTATCCACGGAATGCTCTTGCAGATCGGCAAGCACTGCGTCAAACGCCACTGCATTGCCGTGAATGTCCGCGATCACCGCGACGCGCATGTGATTCCCTCCTTCATTCCAAAGGCAGATTCGTCAGTCCGGACCCCGCAGGACAGAGCGGCCCGACGCTGACCGGCAGGTGGCCACGCGGTGGCAATGCTCCCGCACAGATGGCGGCGGCGACAGCGAGCGAGGCGGGCAGATCGCCGTACGTCGCGATTCGGGCGGCAGCCCACGGGAAGTCCGCAAGGTCGTACGGGGCGCGGAGGGAGACAAAGACCGTGGGGCGATTTGCATCGCGGAGGGCATCTATCGCCGCCCGCTGCGCCGGAAAGAGATTGGCGTCCCGCGTGCCGATGACGAGTACCGACGCCTCGGATGCGAGCCTGTGCACGGCATCGAGATCACCTGGTGCGGTCGCATCGAGGGCGATGCCCCGCACGTTCGCAAATTGTTGTTGAATCGCATCACGCAATGGCGACGGCGTGCTCTGCCCTTCCTCGGCAGCGTGCGCGGATTGGAGCGCGAATTCGACGACAGCTATAGTGGTATCCGCAGCAAGGGGAAGCGCGCCGGGTCGGGCATCGAGCAGCGTCACGCTCCCCTCGGCGGCTTCGCGGACGAGATCGCGGTGCGATCCGACGGCTTCCACGGGCACGTTCGGCTGTCCGGCGAGCCAGTGTTTCAGGCGCAGGATGCGGCGGACTGAGGCGTCTACCTGCTCTATTGGTAGCCGTCCGTCGTGCACGGCATCGCGTAACCCGGCGATCACCGCCGGTTCATCGCGAACAAGCAACGGCTCGACGGTGTCATTCCCCGCAATCACCGCTCGCACGCTCCCGGCGACGATGCCGTAGTGGTCGTCAATCGCCTTCATCATCATCGCGTCGCTGATGATGACGCCATCGAAGCCCATCTCCGCGCGTAGCAGGCCATTGAGGATGCGTGGCGAGAGCGTCGCGGGCAGGCCATCCGGTTCGAGCGCGGGGAAACGGATATGCGCGGTCATCACGAGCGGCACACCGGCCCGGATCGCGGCGGCGAAGGGCGGCAACTCGACGGTGCGGAGCCGGGTAAGATCGTGCGGAATCGTCGGCAGATCGAGATGCGAGTCTACCTGCGTATCGCCGTGGCCGGGGAAATGCTTGGCGGTCGCCGCGACGCCCGCACTCTTCAGACCGCCCGCGAAGGCGACGATCAGGGCGCTCACCTGCTCCGGCGATTCGCCGAACGAGCGCGTGCCAATCACGGGATTGAATGGATTGTTGTTGACGTCCGCGACAGGGGCGAAATCGGTGTTGATGCCGAGAGCGCGCAGTTCTTGTCCGACGGCGTACCCAATCTGCTCGACCAGCGCGGGATCGCCCGTTGCACCGAGGGCCATCGCGCTCGGCGTCAGGGTTGCTACCGCCATCAGCCGCCCGACACGCCCGCCTTCCTGATCCACGCCGATGATTGGCGGCAAACCATCCACGGTGAGAATTTCATGGATTGCCTTCGTCAAGGCCAGCGTCTGCTCAATAGAGACGATATTCCGGCTGAACAGCACGACGCCCGCATAGCCTCCCGCCCGCAGACGTGCCGCCGTTTCCGCGTCCATCTTCGTGCCGGGCACTGTCGCCATCACAAGTTGCCCGATTTTTTCTTCGGTAGTCAAGCGGGAAAGGATGTCATGTACCGTCATGGATATTCTCTCCCCGATCCTTCCCCGCAAACGAGAGGGTGACTCGAAAAGGTTACGATTAAGCGTAACGGCGAACTCACTACTCGCTACTCGCTACTCGCTCATCCCTTCACCGCGCCCATCCGCACACCCTCGATGAAATAGCGCTGGAAAATCAGGAAGAAGACGATCATCGGCAGCGCTGCCAGCCCCGCACCAGCGAAAATGAGACCGAAATCGGTGCGAAATTCCCCCTGGAGGCTGGCGACCCCAACCGGCAGCGTGTAATGCTGGCTTTTCTGCAAGACAATCAGCGGCCAGAGAAAGTCGTTCCAGTAGCGCACGAAGGAGAAGATCGCCAGCGCGCCGAGGGCGGGCTTGGAAAGCGGCACAATGATCCGCCAGAAGATGCCCGATTCGGTGCAGCCATCCATCCGCGCCGCTTCTTCGAGTTCGGAGGGGAGCGTCTGGATGTACTGCCGCATCAGGAAAATACCGAAAACATCCGCCGTCCCTGGCAGAATGACCGCAAGGATGTTGTTGATGAGGTGCAATTGCCGCGCGACGACGTAGAGCGGCACGAGCGTGACGTGCGACGGGATCATCAGCGTGCTGAGGATCAGCCAGAAGAAAAAGTTGCGGCCGGGAAAGCGTTTCTTCGCAAAGGCGTAGCCAGCCATCGTGTCGAAGACGAGGTGAAAGGCGGTGACGCTCAAACTAATCAGCAGACTATTGAGCGCCCATCGCCAGTAATCCTTCGCCTGCGTGAAGAGGCGCGAGAAGTTCGCGAGGCTCGCGTGGATCGGGATGAGATCTGGCGGCGTCTTGACCGTGTCCTGCGTCGGCGTTAAGGCGGTGATATAGAGCCAGTACATCGGCCAGAGCGCAACAATCGCGACGACGATCAGTACGACCCACACCATGATCCCGGGCCGCTTGACGCCGGACGATGACCCTTCACGCGCGACACGACGAGCCACGACTACGAACCCCTTTCAAAACAACCAAGGAAGCCGAACGAACCGCAGAGACGCAGAGGACGCAGAGGGAACGGAGAAAAAACGAAGAACAAGGAGCGATTATGATCTTCTCTCATCGTTCTCTCTTTCCCTCTCTGCGCTCTCTGCGTCTCTGCGGTTCATTTGGTTTCTCCCTAATACTCCACATTGCTGCGGAGGAAGCGGAACTGCAGGGCCGCGACGGAGGCGATGAGGAGAAAGAGGATGAACGCCTGCGCCGCCGCGACGCCGTAGCGGAATTGCTGGAAGCCATTCTGGTAAATCTGTGTGACGATCACCTGCGTGCTGTTGCCGACGCCGCTCGGCACCATGATGAAGATCTTCTCGAAGACCTCGAAACTGGCGATCGTGTAGAGCACCGTCAGATAGAGCGTCGTCGGCTTGATGAGCGGCAGGGTGATGTTCCACCAGCGGCGGATCGGGCCCGCGCCATCCAGTTCAGCGGCCTCGTAGAGTTCGGTCGGGATGCCGCTCATCGCCGCACTGAAAAGGACCACCGCCGTCGCGGGCACCGTGAGAATCGTCGAGAGCGTGATGCTTTTCAGGGCAATCGCCGGGTCGGAGAGCCACTTGACCGGGCTGAGATGGACGAGACTGAGGAGGTAATTGAGAAAACCCCACTGCGTGTTGTACATCCACCGCCAGATCATCGCGATGATCACCGCGCTCGTCACGGCAGGCAAATAGAAGGCGGCACGGAAAAACGTTTGCGCGTACTTGCCGAGCGGCTGGATCAGACTGGCGAGAATCAGCCCGACAAAGATGTTCGCCGTCACCGTGAAGACGGTGTAGAAAAGCGTGTTCCTGAGCGCCTCCTTGAAGACTCCACTCTGCGTTGTGAAGGCATCAACGTAGTTCTGGAAGCCGACCCACGTCGAGTGCACACTCAAGCGGTAGTTCTGGAAGGAAATGAGCAAGGCATAGATGACCGGTGCGAGCCGGAAGACCGCGAAGACGATCATGCTCGGCAGGATGAACGCGTAGCCCCAGCCGTATCGCCGGAAGAAACGGCGAGCGGGAGAGAGGACTAAGGACTGAGGACTACGGACTGAGGATTCTCGCGTAATGGCCATTGCCCTTCTCTCTCGGGGAGGGACTGAGGACTGAGGGCCGAGGGCTGAGAAAGGGTTCGATCCCCCTTAGTCCTTAGTCCTTAGTCCTTAGTCCTTACTTCTTCTTGGCGAGGATGTCGTTGATCTCTTTCGCCGGGTTGTTCATTGCCTGCTCGGCGGTGATCTTGCCGAAGACGGCGTTCTGAATGTTCGGATGGATGATCGTACGAATCTGCGGCCAGTCCGCGATGATCGGCGTGATGTAGCAGACGGGCACAAGTGGTTCGAACTTGTTGATCGGATCGGGCGCCTTGACGGATTTGCGCGCGCCGGGGGCGAGGTAGAAGGTCGGCACGTCCTGCCCGACTTGCGCGCTTGTCAGATACCGCCCGAGGTCCATCGCCGCCTGCAACTTCGCCTTGTCCTTATTCGTCGCGACGGAAATCAGGCCGATCCCACCCGCCGTGCCCGGCTTGCCGGACATGCCCGTTGGCATGGCGCGGATGTCGAAGTTGAGGTTCTTCTCCTTGTACTGCGCCGAGGAACCGCTCGGCTCACTGTACATGGCGACGAGTTTCTTGTCCTGGAACGAGGTGAGGATATCCTGCGTGGACTGCGTGCCGAAGTCCGGCGGCGTCACCTTGTGCTTCTGTGCGAGGTCCACGAGTTTTTGTAGACCGCTGATTCCCTCCGGCGTATTGAAGGTGTACTTCGTGTTGTCCATACTGAGGGGGAGCGAGCCGTCGTTGAGGATGAAGGGCCACGTATTGACGAGGCCGGGGTCAATGCCGCCCGTGTAGCCGTAGACCTTCTCGCCGTTCGACCGCTGGAAGGTCAGCTTCTTGGCAATATCCACGAACTCATCATAGGTCCATGTCGGTCCCGGCGGGGTAACACCCTTCTCCTTGAAGATATCGAGGTTGAGGTACATTCCGACCGGCGGCACCCAGAGCGGCCACGCGTATGCCTTTCCGTTAATCTTCACGGAGTCGAAGACGTTCGGGATCAGGTCGCTTTTGTCGTCCGCCGTGAGAAAATCGTCAATCGGCGCGACGAGGCCGTCCTGCACCAAAAGCGGCAGGATGTCGGAAGGCAAACGAAAGATGTCCACGCTGCTGCCGCCTTGCACCGCCTGCGTCAATTTCGTGAAGCCGTCCTGATCGCCGGTGTAACCGGTAGCCTCAACCTTAATATCCGGGTTCGCCTTCGTGAAGTTGGCGACCGCCGCGTCCATCAGTTTGCCGGTTGTATTGCCGCCGTTCGGCTGGTAGCCGAGCACCCAGTATTGCAATGTGCCCTTGAAGCCGCTCTTGCTCACTGTCAGATTACCCGTGGCGGCGCTCGTCGTCGCGGCAGGGGAGGCAGCGGTCGTGCCGGTGATCGCAGCCGCACTCCCTGCGGGCTTCGTCGCGGCAGCAGCGGAGCCTGATGTGGCTGCGGTCGCGACAGGTGCGGTCGTTGCGGCAGGAGTCGTAGCGCCGCTTGCCGCTGTCGTGCCTGCGGGCTTGGGCGTATTCGTCGCCGTGCTCCCACCGCAGGCAGCGAGAACGGCCGCGACGCTCGTGGCGGCGGCCAGTTTCAGCATGTCCCGGCGGCGAAGCGGATGCCCGCCAATTCCCTTGCGCATGTCGTCTGACAGATTCATTGGTGCTCCTCAATCCTTCTCTTGATGAACGATGGGGACATTATCCGCTAATGGGGGGCAAAGATACAAATACGAAGCGGGGAACGGGGAACCTCACTCCCCGGCCCCCTCTCCTTTGCTGCCAAGCAAAGGAGAGGGGGAGAAAATGCGGGGAAGAAAATACGGGAACGCAGGAGACGTTGAAAGGACACAACGACATCCCAGACAAATCCCCTCCCCTCTCCTTCGCCAGACGGACCTCTCTATTCCCTGATCTCAGAGCGAAGGAGAGGGGCCGGGGGTGAGGTTTATTCCCCTTCCAGAAATGCCAAGCATGCCTCGGCAAACTGGCTCGCAAGAATGACCGTGTAGTGGTTTGTATCGGGAATTTCCACCAAACGGCTCGCCGGGATGACGCGCGTTAGCCGCTCCGCATCTTCACGCGGCAGGATCAGCCCACGATCCGGCCCGAGCATGCCGACCGTCGCGCGGACGATCAGCGTCGGCGACCGTACCATCTCCGAAAGCGCCGCCAGGTTGAGTGCTCCATTCGTCGCCACTTCCTCGGCAATCGCCGCTCTCGGCACACGGCACATCACTGTGCTATCGGGATATGTCTCGACATCATAGCGGTAGTACTCCCGCCAGAACTCCTCATGCGGCGCCATCCACGGCGCGCGCATCGCTTCCCAGTACGCATCGAACGACAGATACGACATGCCGAGGCGTGCCAATGCTTTGCCAATCGCTTTCCCGGTGTCCGGCGGCAGATTACCGCCTGCGTCCACGAGTACCGCCCTGCCGACGCGCTGCGGATGAATGGCGGCGAGGAAGAAGCCGATCAGCGCGCCGAGCGAATGGCCAATGTAGTTGATCGTCGGGAGGTTGAAATGATCGGCGAGCGAGAGGAGGTCGTTGACGTGATACGGGATACCATACCCGTGCGGCGGTTTCTCGCTCATCCCACGCCCGCGTAGATCGGGCGCGATCACATACCAGCCCTGTGCCGCGAGGAGCGGCCCGAACTCCGCCCATGCCTGCGAACTGGCAGTAATGCCATGCACGAGCAGCACCGCCCGCTCCGGCGTCGTCCATGCGCCCCACGTCGCGACGCGAAGCGTAATACCGTTCACGGTGATGTCGTGCGTCGTGGCGATTGACGCGCTCATGGGCAGGGTTCCTTTCTGTGCCGCACGGTTATGTTTCTCACCCGCGGCCCCTCTCCATCGCTCTCAGATCAAGGAATGTATGAGGTCCGTCTGGCGATGGAGAGGGGAGGGAAAATCGTCCGGAATGTCCCGGCATTCTTGCACCATCCAATCAGCCCGCATCACTCCCCCTCTCTATTGCTAGCAAGCAATGGAGAGGGGGCCGGGGGGTGAGGCTCGCTCCTTCGCGCGCGGAACCGTTGTGTTACGAATGTCCCGGCGATGCCGCGCGGGAAGAAAAGGACGAGCAGCACGAAGATGATGCCGAGGATAAAGAGCGGGTCCGCCAGCGGGCGGCTGAGGATACCGGGCAGCCCACTGACAGTATCGGACGCCGCCCAGGTCGCCAAGCGCACATTGAGATAATAGTAGAGCATCGCGCCTGCTACCGGCCCCCAGAGCGCCCCGCTGCCGCCGATAATCACCATCAACAAGAGGGCGACCGTGAAATCGGAGCGCACCGAGGCGGGCGTCGCGCCACTCGACAGGAAGAGGTAGAGCACGCCCGCCACGGCGGCGATCACCGAAGAAATGACGAAGACGAGCAGTTTGTACGTGTACGGGCGCAAGCCGACCATCTCGATGCGCCGCTCGTTCTCGCGGATACCTTCCCAGATGTGGCCCGTCGGCGAGTTCATCATCCGCAGCGCGAGCAGATAGACAACAATCAGGGCGACGAGCGTCAGCCAGTAGAGATTGCCGGTATGGATGACGCCGACCATCCACGGCGGCAAATCCTTCGTCGGCAGGCTCAACCCCTCCTCGCCGCCCGTCAGCGCGCCGGGATTCTTGCCGACGACGACCGCGCCCGCCTGCGCGAAGGCGAGCGTTACCATCGCGAAGTAGACGCCCTGCGTGCGGAGCGCGAGCGCGCCGATTGCCACCGCGAGAACGAGCGTCGCGACGAGGGTGAAGAGCAGGGCCGGGCCGAGCGCCCACTGCCAATGACGCAGCGCGATCACCGGTAGATAGACGCCCGCGCCGAAAAAGAGCGCGTGGCCGAAGGAGAGGATGCCGGTATAGCCGAATAAGAGGTTGTATGAGAGCGCGGCGATGCCGAACGCGAAGCCGACCGCGAGCAGTTGCAGATTCCCCGCCCGATTGAGCGGGCCGTCGAAGAGCGCCGGGATATGCACGCCTACCTTCGGCACAACGAGCAGCATGGCGAGGATCACTACCGGCCAGAAGGGCCGCATGCGCCGCATCATCGCCGCGCCCCCAGCAGGCCGCCCGGCCGGACGAGCAAGACGACCGCCAGCAGGATGACGACGACGAAATCACCGAGCCACGCCGCCGCGTAGTAGTTCGCGTACTGTTGCGACAGGCCAATAATCGCCGCCGCCAGCGCGCTCCCACTGATCGAGCCGAGGCCACCGATCACGACGACGATAAAGGCGAAGATCAGGTTCACCGTGCCGATGCTCGGGTCAATGGACTTGAAATACGCCCCGCCGAAGACGCCTCCTAGCCCTGCCAGCGCGCCGCCGAGCGCGAAGACAAGCGTGAAGGCGCGGTTGACATCAATACCGAGCGCCTGCACCATCTCGCGGTTCTCCGCTCCCGCCCGGACGATCAACCCGTATCGCGTGTACCGGAGGAAGAGCAGCATCAGCGCGAGCACGATCCCCGCGACCGCGATCAGCACCAGCCGGTTCGCCGGGATGCGCGCACCCGCAATCGTCAACGTTGCGGCCATCCAGCGCGGCTGCGGGAAGAGTTTGGCGTCGTGCTTCCAGATCACCGCCGTCAGTTCCGTCAGCGCCAGCCCCGCACCGAGCGTGACAAGCACCTGATAGATCGTGCGCTTGTAGAGCGGCCGGAGCAGCACGACCTCCGTCCCCGTCGCCAGCACCGCCCCGGCCACCACCGCAGCGACAATCGCGAGCAGGAAAATGCCTGTGGACGCATTGCCGCCCACCGGCGTTTTCATTGAGATCACCCACCACGCGGCATACGCGCCCCACGTAAAGAACGCCCCATGCGCGAAGTTCAGCACGTCCATCAGCCCGAAAATCAGCGATAACCCGGAGGCGAGCAAAAAGTACATCGCCGCCAGCGCCAGCCCCGTCAAGGTTATGAAGATCAGCGTGCTCATGGTTCCCCCGGAGTCGAAAGTTGAAAGTAACACGTAACAAGGGATCGCTCAGACCGCCGTGTTATTGTTACTTTGCACTTGTTACTCTCCCCTTCGTCCTGCTCCGAGGTAGCGTGCCTGGAGCGCGTCGTCCGCCGCGACATCGGCCATCGCACCGGCGAAAACTGTCCGGCCGTCGTCAATAATTACGGCGTCGTCGCCGAGGGCGGCTGCCATCGCCAGATTCTGCTCGACAAGCAGGATGGTCGTCGTCCCCTTGATCGCCCGCAATGCCTCCGTTACCTGCGCGATGACGACGGGTGCAAGCCCCTTGGATGGCTCATCAATCATCAGAAGCCGGTTCTCGTTGACGAGCGCGCGGGCAATCGCCACCATCTGCTGTTGCCCGCCGGAGAGCGAGCCTGCCCGCTGATTCCCACGCGCTTTGAGGTCGGGGAAGAGGCGATGTACGGTCGCCATTCGTGCTGGATCGGCGCCGGGGCGTTGCGCCAGCCGCAAATTCTCAGCGACGGTCAGGCCGCCGAAGACATCGCGATCTTCCGGCACGTAGCCAACGCCGCGCCGGACGATCCGATAGGGCTGCTCCCGCGTCACCTCCGCACCGAGCAAGTCAATCCGGCCCCGCGCGGCGGGCGTCAGGCCGAGGATCGAGCGGAGGGTCGTCGTTTTCCCCGCCCCATTCCGCCCCAGCAGCACCGTCACCCGCCCCGGCGCGACCGTGAACGACACCCCCTGCAAGATGTGCGACTCCCCAATATAGGTATGCACCCCTTCCACCCGCAACACCGCCTCATCGCTCATCGGGGCAACCACAGAGAGAGACCGATTGAACCGCAGAGACGCAGAGGACGCAGAGAAATATAGAGGAGAAGAAATAAGTGGCCTCTGTATACTTTTTTTCTCTCTCTTCCCTCTCTGCGTCCTCTGCGTCTCTGCGGTTCATATGTTTTCCGTTTCCGTTCATGCGACGCCGAGGTAGGCGGAGCGGACGAAGGGATCGGCCATCACCGCGTCGGGCGTGTCGTAGGCGACGAGCGCGCCGTTGGCGAGGACAGCGACGCGATCCGAGAGGTCGTGGACCGCCTCCATCTTGTGCTCCACCATCAGGATCGTCTTATGCTCCACATCGCGAATATGCCGGATGACAGCGAGCATCGCGGGCACATCCTCCGCGCTGACGCCGGAGGTTGGCTCGTCGAGCAGCAACACGTCCGGCTCGGTGCAGAGGAGGAGCGCAAGTTCCAGTTTGCGCTTATCGCCGTGTGAGAGCGCGCCCGCCAAGGTCCGTTCCCGCCCGCGCAGCCCGACGACATCGAGCGCCCACGCCGCCCGTTCGAGCACCGCGCGGTCCTTGAAAACGCCACGCCAGAGCGCGAAGTTGCCGGGTCGGCCCGCCTGCACCGCCAGCCGCGTATTCTCCAGCACCGGCAGACCGGGAAAGATCGTCGTCTGCTGGAATGACCGCCCCAAGCCCCGCCGCACCCGCGC
>JBPCPB010000402.1:0-4896 GCA_050999735.1 Thermomicrobiales bacterium
GCCGTCCGGCAGCAGGTGACGCCGGATCATCTCCTCGGGCGCGTCACCGCCGCCTTCTGGACGATCAACAGTGCGCCCGGCCCGATTGGCGCGGCGCTCTTCACCGCCCTCGCCGCGCACGTCGGCGCGCCCGCTGTTCTCCTGTTGATGGGCGCAGGCTTTACCCTGATTGCTCTCCTCGGTTTGCGGACGCCCGCCCGCACGCGCCACCCGGAAGCGGCGATGACATCGGATCATTAGTGAAAGCCTGCTACCTGCCAATCACCCTGTTACCACTGGGAAAGGCATCTGGCATGCACCTATACATCCACCGGGGAGGATTCAGACGTACGGAGAAGTGACGGAACGGCGTATAAGGAGGGGTATGATGATGCGCACCAGACTTCGGAACATCGTACGGAATCGTGCCGCGTTCGCTGCAGTCTTCGCGCTGCTGCTGACCAGCCTTGTGGCCGTCGGTACTGCGACGAGCGTCTCGGCGGATGTCGCGGTGACGATCAACAATTTCCGCTTTACGCCGCCACAGATCACAATCCCCGCCGGGACAACGATCAAATGGACGAATCAGGATGGCCCGACGCATACGGTTACGAGCGATATGGCGGGCATCTTCGATTCAGGCAATCTCGCGCCCAATAAGTCGTTTTCATTCACCTTCAACACACCGGGGACTTTCGCCTATCACTGTTCGATTCATCCAACGATGATGGGCAGCGTGGTCGTGACGGCTGCCGCCGCATCGCCAACGACCGCCGCGCCGACTATTGCCCCGCCGAGTAGTGGCTCACAGACATTCGCCGATGCCGCGTTCCAGCAACTCTGGGCGAAGACCGATGCGAATCCATACGGCCACTCGTATGTCTGGGGACCGGCCCCGTTCACCGGCGGACTGATGGAGGAGTACAAAGACGCGCCGGGCGGCAAGCGGCTCGTGCAATACTTCGATAAGGCGCGGATGGAACTGAACGCACCGGGCGGGCCGGTGGCGGCGGGTCTGCTCTCGGTCGAGTTGATCTCGGGTCGGCAGCAGAACGGCGACACGACGTTCGTGCAGCGTGATCCCGCAAAGGTAACGGTCGCGGGCGATCCGGACAACCCGTTCCCGACGTATGCCGACCTTGCCACACTCCAGGGCGCGGAGCAGGATAACAGCAGCAGCGGCGCACCCGTCGCCAAGATGATCAACCTGAATGGTGCCACAGGAACCTACGCGCCCGCGATGGATGATCCGCTCGCGAAGACGACCGGCTACGATGCGACGACGAAGCACAACATCCCGAAAGCATTTCTTGACTTCCGTACCTCACCCGATCTCGGCGGCATCCAGGCAATTGGCCTCGCGATCACCGAGCCGGTCTGGGTGAACGTGAAAGTGAATGGCAAGATGGTTCCGGTGCTCGTGCAGGCATTCGAGCGGCGCGTCCTCACCTACACGCCGGACAATCCCGTCCTCTTCCGCGTCGAATACGGCAACATTGGCCGCGCCTACTATACCTGGCGCTACAACACGCCGAGCGCATAAGACGCAGTAGCCGGTAGCCAGTAGTCAGTAGCCGGTAGCCGGTAGCCGGTAGCCAGTCATCCCGATCCCCTTCTGGCTACTGACTACCGGCTACTGACTACTCGGAAAGTGAACCGGAAGCGCCCGCTCGCGCGTGCTACTTCTATTGCGGCCATGTCGTGATGCGGCATGGCCGTTCACTCGCGTGATGATGCGATTGAGACGAATCACCAGGAGTTTCGTGCAGGAACCATTACTTCTTATTTCTCGCCGGTCTATGTTGCGTCTGCTCGCGGGGGCCGGTGGCGGCGTCGCCCTCGCGCGCGCCGGATTGGCGACAACCGACGCGCGCCCGCT
This sequence comes from Thermomicrobiales bacterium, assembly GCA_050999735.1. Taxonomy (GTDB): domain Bacteria; phylum Chloroflexota; class Chloroflexia; order Thermomicrobiales; family JALYUS01; genus JALYUS01. The sequence goes on from JBPCPB010000402.1 coordinate 1,859, forward strand.
GGCGGCGACTGGTGATGACGGGTATTCGGCTATCGCTCCGACACCCGCGCCCACCGCGACGCGCAGCCCGTCGCCCGTTGCGACGCCGGGCGTACCCGCCGCCGTGGCGAGTCGGAAACTCAGTGGGCACACCGATCGCGTGCTTGGCGTTGCCTTTTCGCCGGACGGGCAATTACTCGCCTCCGTCTCGTTCGATCATACGGCACGTCTCTGGAAGGTAGCGGACGGTACACCCGTTACGGTCCTGAAGGGACATACCGACCGCGTTGATGGCGTCGCCTTTTCGCCGGACGGCGGCATGCTCGCGACCGCCTCGACGGATAGGACCGTTCGACTCTGGAATGTGGCAGACGGCACATCGCTCCGCACGCTCACCGGGCACACGGACGCGGTGATGGCGGTCGCCTTCTCGCCCGATGGTCAGATGCTGGCGAGTGGTGGCTTCGACCAGATCATCCGGCTCTGGCAGGTCGCGGACGGCGCGGCGATTCGGACGCTGGAAGGCCACTCCGCCCGCGTCTCCGGCCTCGCCTTCGCGCCCGACGGGCAGACGCTCTGCTCCGGCGCGTTCGACACCACCATACGTATCTGGCAGCCTGCGGATGGAACAACGCTGCGAACACTGGCGGGGCATACGGATAAGGTCTCCAGCGTTGCGATGAGCGCGGACAGCCGGATGATTGTCTCTGGGTCGTTCGACAACACCGCTCGCGTCTGGAAGGCCACGGACGGGTCCTCAGTCACGACCCTGCGCGGACACAAGGATTGGGTAATGGCCGTCGCGATCACGCCGGACGGGAAAACCGTCGTCTCGGGGTCGAAAGACCGCACCGTGCGCCTCTGGCCGTTCGGTGATGGCGGCACGCCGCGCACACTCACCGGCCATACCGATTATGTGCATGGCGTCGCCGTCTCGCCCGACGGAACACTCGTCGCGTCGGCGTCGGCGGACAAAACCATTCGGCTCTGGCCGATTGCCTGATCTAGTCGGTAGTCAGTAGTCGGTAGTCGGTAGTCAGTGGAATCAGGTCCGTTCTGACTACTGGCTACTGCATCAGGCGGGCATGCCGTCGTCTTCGGCGCGGTGTGACTGTTCCTCGACGGCATACGGGACGTGCGCGGCGTTCAGCCGGTCAATGAGCCGGACAAGCATTTCGCCGTCCGCATAGGCGCTGACTGGCGAATGGCGATCTACGGTTGTCACGCCCGCCTCTTTGCAGACTTCCAGGAACCGCTTCTGCTGTCCCTCGATGTCCCCGGTCTTGTCATCTGTCGTCTTACCCTTATAGAGCATATTGAATGCAATGCGTGCCAATGAGTACCTCCGATCACACAATCGTGATTGTCACCCCGCCATCGTCTCCTCTGATCGCGGACGATTATACGCGTGAACACGCGCTGGCACAGACACATGACGCAAGAACCACTCCGCTACTATCGAGAATGCGCGCATCGTTGCAAATCTCAGTCGGTCACCACTGCCTCGCGTGAGGGCAGAGGAATTCGGGCCGCCGCTTCCATCAGGGCGGTGGCGGCGAGGCGGCCGCTGGTGACGGCGCCCTCCATGCTGTCGTAGAACTCCTGCGTCGTGTAACCGCCCGCGAGGAAGAGGTTGGGAATCGGCGTCGCCTGCGTCGGGCGCAGATGGTCTATCCCCGGTTTGGGCCAGTAGACGGATTGGGGAATCCGCACGACCGTGCTCTTGACGATCCGCGCCTCAGGGCCGGTATCTGGGAAGGTTGCGTCCACATTTGCCTTCGTGCGCCGGATGATCTCGTCGTCCGGCAGGCCCATCAGGTCGCGTGCGGGGGCGACGCAGAACTCCATCCGGCTCTTGCCGCCGAAGGCATACTCCGGCGTCGTGTTCGCGAGGTCGGCGTAAACCGGGATGCGGCCATCCGGGCAGAAGAGAATATTGTCTACGTATGTCACCTGCCGGTCGAACCAGAGTTGCACGGTGATCACCGGCACGCCCTCGAACTGGCTGAGGCCCGCGAAATACCGTTCATCCCGCCGCCATTGATCGGGGATGAGCCGGTTCAGTTTGTGGACCGGCAAGGCGAGCACGAACCAATCGCCACGCACCACGTCGCCGTTGTCGATCTCAAAGCCGATGATGCGCCGGCCGGGGCCTTCGTGGATGGCGCGGATTGGCGCATCGGTGCGGATGCGGACGCCGCGCGCCGTGAGATAGCCCGCGAGTGGACCAATCAGGTAGTCCTGCGGCGAACCCTTGAGGAAGCCCATCTTCGAAGCGTCCGGCTTGCGCAGGAACTCGCCGCAGACATCGAGGACGATCTTCGCGCTCATCTCCTCGGGTGGGAGGAATTTGAGGGCGAGCGCCATCGGCATGAACATCTTTGTGAGCATCCGGTCGGAGATGCCGAACTTCCGGTGCCACTCGGCGTAGGTTAGGCCGTCCTGCCGCGCGCGGTATTCCGGCGAGCCGAAGAGCATCGGACCAAGCGCCTTCGCGAGGGATACCTTCTCCGGCCAACTGAAGTAGTGGTTATTGAAGACGGCGGGCAGCAGATGAAGTGGCGCGGGGAATGGCCCGGTGCGAAAGGCGAACCGCTCGCCCTCGGCCAGTGTGTAGGTTAACACATGCTCCTTCCAGAGGATGTTTTCGTAGATGCCGAGTTCGCGCATCAGGTCAAAAATCTCGACGTACGCGCCGAAAAAGACATGCAGGCCAGATTCGATCCAGTCACCCTCGGCGTCCCGCCACGATGATACCTTGCCGCCGAGGATCGGTCGCTGTTCGAGCAGTTCGACCTGATAGCCGGCGTCCACCAGCCGCTTCGCGGCGGCGAGGCCCGCGAGGCCGCCACCGCCGATGACGACGCGCTCGCTCTTTCCGTTCCACTCCATACCATATATCCATTTCTGTGTGACCATTTCCGCTCCCCATAGGATACCGTTGGCGAAATCATGCCACCAACGCCAACGTCGCGAAATGTGAGCAGCGCGTCTGCGCGCGGGGCACCGCATCGCGCCAGTCGATCACCCGTCTGACATTGATCGCCACCGCTGTCCCG
>JBPCPB010000426.1:0-9196 GCA_050999735.1 Thermomicrobiales bacterium
TTGGGATCGTCGCATCCGGGATGCCGTGACGGCGAAGGGAATGGGGTGTGATGACCGCGCTCGCGCTCACCGTACTACTGGCGATTCTCTGGGTTGCCTGCATCGCGTTCGGCTACTGGCATGGCGGATGGCGGCAAGTCGTCCTGCTCGCGGCAATGCTGCTCTCCTATGCGGTCGTGTCCGAATGGGCGATACCGAACGGTCATGATCTCTCGGCGCGGTTTCACTGGGACCTCGCGCGGACGACGACGACCGGCGCGCTGCTCTATCTGTCCGCCGGTACGATTATCCTCGGCGTTATCGGGAGTTTCGCGCTCTACCGACCCCGCCCGCTCGGTGCGACGGAGCGCGGCCTCGGTGCGGTGATGGGCCTTCTCAATGGCGGCCTCGTGCTCGCGCTTATCCTCCGCGTGCTGCGTTCCGATGCCTTCGTGGCAGGGCGTGGGGAGACACTCCAGACGAGCGTGCTGTCGCGCGTGCTGATCGAGGATGTCGGATACCTGCTGCTCGCGGCGTTGCTGCTCGGCGGCATCGCGGCGGCCATCGGCATCGTCGCCACGCGGCGGGACGATGCCCGCGAGATGGCGCTGCTTGCATCGGTCGGGTCACCGGCCATCGCGATACCGGCCGAGCAGCACGACGCGGAGCAACTCACCGCGCCCGCGCAACCCGTGCAGCGCCCGCCTATGATCCAGCCTCCGGCGCCTCAGCCGATCTATGCAATCGCCCCGCTGATTGACTGGCCCGCCAATCCGCCACCGGGCATACCACTCGCACCATCAGCCGTGGGTGAATTGCCGAAACTCAATGCGTCGCCTCCCGTTGCATCGGCGCCAGACACGCCGCCCGCGCCGCTTCCGGCACGGCCACAGTTACCGCCGCGCGTGCCGCCGCCGATGGTCTATCCCATCGCCGATCTGGTCGCTGCGCAGATGGCCTCGGTCACGCATGGGGCGAATGCGCCGTCTCTTGCTGCTTCGCCTCCGGCCCCAACGGTGGTCACAATGAGACCGGCCCATCCAGTCGGCCCACCACCGGGCGCGAGGCAGCCCGATGTTGTCCCTCCGACGGTACCGCGACCCCCTATACCACCGGCACGCGACGAGTCGGCTCCCGCCGATGTGCCGCGGGAATCATCGCCATCGTTCCCCATGCCGCAATCCGCGCCGCTGTCCGCACGCGAGATTGATGTACCGGTGGAAGAGATCGTGCCGCCCGTCACCCGCGAATGCGATGAGGCGGTGCCGGGCACCCCGTCGCCTGTTGTGCGCGAATTGGCCGTCACCACGCACGATGCCCCGGTCGTCCAGAACGATGCCACACCCGCGCTCGACGTAATCCCGGACGCGACACAACCCGGTACGGATGGAGGAACGATGCATACGGCGATACCCGCACCGGCAACGACTCTGCCGCCGAAGCCGGACGCGATGATGGAGACTGCGGCGATTCCCGCGATCCTTCCGCCGCCATTGCCGTCAATTCCCACCACGCGCCCGGCGTTTTCCGCTGTTCCGCCCGCGCCGAAAAGCGCTCCGGTGGAAGCGACGGATCGTCCCACACCAGGTGAGGTCGCACCATCGCGTGCCGGATATGCCCGCGTCGCGGTCGCCCGGCAGGCGAGCGGCAGGCCCGATGAGCCGCCATCGTCGCAACCGCAGCCAACCGCGCCGCCGGAACCGCTCCGGCCGCCGCTTCCGACCGGGCCGCGCGTCCATCCCTGCCCCGCCTGCGGCTACCCCGTCCGCGATCATGCACGATACTGCCCGAACTGCGGCAGCCGTCAAGACCGATGAGACCGAGACGAGCAATCGTATCCATCGTCGGGGCGGTTCGTGAACCGCTCTCCATGGCTTTGCCGCATATCCTATTCGCTGTGGCGCGAGCGCGGATTTACTCGTTACTCCGCGTTATCGCCACCACCCACCGCCGCGGATGAGATCATTGCCGAGCAGCCCTTCGAGGACCGGCAAGGGGTTGTCTGTGTACTCTGGATGGTACTCCAGCCGCGTCCGCTCGAAGTACTGGACCGTGTATGATTTGCCGTCATCGGCGTTCTTCTCAATGATTGGCTCGCTGATCGGGTAGCCGAAGACCGGAAGGCCGCCGCCCTGCTTCCAGAACTGGAGGAATGGCCCGGTGAGCGTGTGCGAGGTCTCCGAGAAATACATGCCGGAGAAGGGCGGCGGCGGCGATGGCGTAGGTACGAGTGTGGGCGAGAGAGTGGACGTTCCAGTCTTCGCTGCGCCCGGCGTGCCGCTCAATGGCGTTGTCGCCTTCGGTGTTGGTGATGGCGTCGGTGATGGCGTCGGCGTCGGTGGTGGCCGCGTCGGCGCGCCGGGGGAGGGGAAGTAGACGTCGCTCTCCAATACCGGGCGCGGCACGGTCGGGAACGTGCGCGTGCGCGTCGTGACGTTACCGAGCAGCGTAAGAAGCACCTCGTTGGGCGTCCCCGCGAACTCGTCATGGAACTCGAACCGCGCCCGCTCGAAGATCTGCACGACGTGGCCCGCCGTGGTATAGACACTCGTGCGCGGCAGGCCGAATCGCTCCAGACCGCCGTTACGCTCCCAGTAGAGACGGAATGGCCCGGCGATCCAATGTTTGGTTTCCGGGAACCACTTGGCGTCGGCGGCGGTCGGTTTGTTCGGATCTTCCGGCGCGGTGGGCAGCGCGGCCGGGCGCGCGATGCTCGCATATGCGCGCAATGCGTCTTTGCGCGGCCACGGTTCGCCGGGATGATCGCCCTCCCGGCGGAAGGCAAACAAGCCCCAGTGCGTATCCTGGTTGCCTTCCGTCAGTGTGAAATCCTCCAGTTTGAACCAGAAGGCGTGTTCAACGATGTCGCGCATCTTGTTGAGCGCCGAGAGTGTGTCGTTGAGAAAGGCCGATTGTTTCGCTTCGTCGTCTGTGACAGGGATGATGCCGGACTCCGGCACCGGAGGAGCAGCCGCTTGCATGCCGAACTCGGTGATCCAGATTTTCTTGAATCCTTCGCCGGCCTGCTCCATCACGGTGTGCATGTCGCGCACATGGCCGGGGATGTCGGCCGCGTTCAAATCGTAGGGGTGATCCGCGACGGCATCCCACGGCGCCCCGCCCTTCCCTTTGATGACGGGCGAGTTGTACATCTGCCGCAGGTACGGGACATCGTAATTATCCGGGTAAGCGCCGCGGGCGTTAATCAGGCCACCAAGCAGGACGGGCACGCTCGGGCTAATGCTCTTGAGACGTGGATAGGTGAGCGACATGATCGCCGCCATCCGGTCGGGGAAGATGCGCTGTTGCTGACCCTTGGTGATGAAGTCCAATTGCGTATTTGCATTCGGCTCGTTGACGATCTCCCATGCGTTGACGTACCCCGCGTAATGCCCAGCGATCTCCGCCGCGCGGTCCGCGAAGCCGCGGATGAACGGGTTGGAGCCGTCCGACTGGTCAACGGGATCGTTGATCTTATTGAGGGCATAGGTAGGGTTCGTATCCCGCACGATACCGTAGGAGAGGAGGCCGAGCACATTCATATTGTAGCGCTTGCAAAGATCGGTAAGGAACCAGTCATATTTCTCGTAGGGCATCGTGCCGGGACCGGACAGGTCGCCGTATTCGGCGAAGAACTCGATCCGCACCCATTTCGCACCGTCCGCCGCCATCTCCTTAACGATGTTTTCCAGCACCGTTTTGTTGACATCATTGTTGAAGTGGATCGTATCGGTGTTCCACTCGTAATACGGGTCGCGCCCGACGACGCCGAAGAATCCGTCGCGGTCCGGATAGGGATCGGTCAGTGCGGCGGATGCCGGGGTGGGCGTTTGCGCCGCCGGCAGCAATGTGAGCAGAAAAAGCAGGACGAGTACCGCGCTCCGGCGCAATCCGCGACGATCACTCAACGTCATTGACAAGAACCCTCCCCACACACCCGTCCACTACCGCCGCGCCCCGCCAACGGCCCCGCCGCACGAACAACCTGTACGGTTGCGGCGATACCCGATTGTGCATGCATGCCGCGAATCATGCAAACTGCTATAGTGGGAGAAGGACTAAGGGCTAAGGGCTAAGGACTAAGGAAAGGGGAGCGCCAATGACGACTGAGCCGAACCCACTCAGTCCTCAGTCCTTAGCCCTTAGCCCTTCCCTGTGTCCTCAGTCCTCTCAACAGGAGCGTGCATCGCTCCTGCGGCAGATTGCCCGACTTGATGCGCTTCACCGGATTCACCGCGCCGCTGCCGCGACGCTCGATCTCGCCCCAATGCTCGAAAGGGTGGTGACAACCGTCGCGGAGGTGATGCGGGGCGACGCATGCGGCGTCTATCTGTACGATGAGGAGCGCGAGCGCCTCATGCTTTCGGCCGTTGCCGGGTTGCCCGCCGAGGCGATTGGTCGGACGGCGCTGCGCGTTGGGGAGGGGATCACCGGCCTCGCCGCGCGAGAGCAAACGATCATCGCCACGCCAGATGCGCACGCGCACCCGGCCTATACCCCCATGCCGCTTCTCAATGACGATCATCTGCCCGCGCACGTTTCCGTGCCGATGTTCCTGCCTGCCGTCGGGCGGTTGGTTGGCGTGCTCAACCTGCATTTCCGCGATCGCCGCATGCTGGGCGACGATGACCTCGCCTTTCTCACGACGGTCGCGGGCGAACTCGCCATCGCGATTGACCATGCGCGGCTCTATCAGGCGACCGATGTCGCGCTCCACCGAAAGGTCGCCGAACTCCAGACTCTCCAGAAAGTTACGGCGGTCGTCACGAGCACATTGGACCTGACGCGGGTGCTGGAGACGATCGCGGAGCAGGCGGCGGTACTCGGCCAGGCGGACATGGTCAGCATGTACGAACTCGGGCCGGACGGCGAGAGCCTGACCTTTCTCGCCGGGTATGAAACGACCAATGGCGCGGGCGCGCCAGTGCGTGAGGAGATGCGCAAGGAGGCCGTCCGAAGAGCGATGCAGCTTTCCACGCTCGATTCCGGCGATCCGCTGTCGGCCGTACCCACCAACCCGGATAACGGCGCGAATGACGATGAGGGAACGGTCTTCTGTATCCCACTCCACACCGCGCATGGCATGATCGGCGGTATCTGCCTCCACTTCGATGCGGGGAACGGCCCGAGCCGCGATCAGGTTGACCTCCTGGAATCCTTCTGTAACACCGCCGCCATCGCTATCGAGCAGGCGCGCCTCTACGACGACGCGCGCCGGTCGCTGAACAGCAAATCAGCCTTGTTGCAGGAGATGCATCACCGCGTCCGCAATAACTTGCAGACGGTCGCGGCGCTCCTCTCAATGCATGTCCGGCGAGCGGGCGAGCAGGCATGGGCGTTGCCGCTCAAGGAAGCCGTCAACCGCATCCGCTCCATCGCCGCCGTGCATGATCTCCTGACGCGCGAAGATATTGGCATCACGACGGTCAACGAGGTGGCGAAACTCGTCACCGACGAGGCCGCGACGACGCTCCTACCGCCGGGCGCGGAGTACGAGTTCATCGTCGCGGGCGAACCGGCGGAAGTCTCCTCGCGCGAGGCGACGGTGTTGGCGATCCTGATTAATGAATTGGTCGCGAACGCCGTCCTGCATGGCCTCGAAGGACGGATGCGCGGTGTCGTGAAGGTGCATATTGGCTTGTTGGACGGCCAGATCACGGTGCGCGTCGAGGACGACGGCAAGGGCTTCCCGCCCGGCTTCCGCGCCGAGGTGGATGGCGGCCTCGGCCTGCAAATCACGCAGAACCTCGTCTCCACGGACTTGCGCGGCACCGTCTCGCTGGAACCAAGCCCGCTCGGCGGTGGCGCGGTCGTCCTCACCTTCACGCCGCGCCTCGGTGCATGAGAGTGTACGGCAGGAAGCCTGTTTCACCACCGTTGCCGCAGCGAGAGGCGATCAGTGAGACGAATTACAACCGAGCCGTGCCCTCTTCTCCTGTCTTGCTCATCCTCCCCAGGGCGAAGTCGAGCCCCCGAAACGGCGACTTCCCCGTCTCAACCGCTGCGAACCCCGCCTCCTTCATCAGCGCGGGCTGATCCGCCATGTGGCTCTTCCATCGGCCAGCGCCTCTCATGTCGAGGATGAGCAACCGCCCTCCCGGTTTGAGCACGCGGGCGATCTCCGCCAGCCCACGACGCTTCAGGTCTTCCGTCAGATGATGCATCATCATCGTGCTCAGCACCACATCGAACGACCGGTCGGGATACGCGATCTCCTCGATCACCCCGATCTGGAAATCAATCGGCAGGCCGCGTTGCGCTGCTTTGTGGCGGGCATAGGCGATCTGCTTCGGTGCGGGGTCAATACCGCACACACGGCCCGTTTCGCCGACGCGCTCTCTGGCGACCAGTGCCAGCGTGCCGGTGCCGCACCCCACATCCAGCACGCGCTCCCCGGGTTGCAGCCGAGCCATGTCAGCAATCTTCCGCCGAAATGTCTGCTCGCGATGACCGAGCATCAGGGGGAAGACAACCCGCGTGACGACGTCGTAGGGTCTGCCCCAGTTCATGACGTTCCCGTGCGTCTCGCTCATGAATGCCTCACCCGCTACCTGATGCCGATGATCGCGATGTGCGAACGACTGCATGATCGTACTCCTTTCCGATACATCCTGTGTCCCGTAATGAACAGATCGTTCGTTTTCCAGTAGACAGGAGAAGACACGATCTGTCTATAATCAATCGTAGGAAAATGTTCAGTACCGCACAGATGATCCCAATTGTCCGGGAAGAAGGGGAGCCCATGAAGCAGGAGAAACAAGATCGTCGTTCCCAGCGCACCCGCGGCCTCGTCGCCGCCGCGCTGCTGGAATTGATGCAGGAGAAACGCTACGACGCGATCACCGTGCGAGACCTGCTGGATCGGGCGGGGATCGGGCGGTCCACGTTCTATGCCCACTACTTCAACAAAGATGATGCGATGGCTGCGATGCTGGAGGAGCAGATGCCCCGGCAGGAGATAGGGCAAGGCATCGTGGCGAGTCTGGACTTGTTCCGACATATCTATGAGCAGCCAGAACAGCACGCCAAGATCATCCAAGGAGTGCGGAGCCACACGGAGGATCCGTTATGGGAGATCGTGAACGCACTCCTGAGCGAGACTATCGAGCAGGCGCTGATCGCCGCTTGTGGGGAGAAAAGCCCTCCCGCGATTCCGCTGCCGCTCGTTGCGGAATATTTGGCCGGGACCTTGGAGAATCTACTAAAATGGTGGATAGTCGCTGAGATGCCGTATTCACCAGAAGAGATGGATCGGTTCTTCCAGCAACTGGCATTACCGGGAGTGATAGCAGTAATTGCGGGGACGAGGAACTAGATCGGCTGGTTGCGCTCCCTGGCGTGAGCCGGTTTTTCAACGGGCTGCTGGCTTACCGGACCGTGATGCCCGCGCCCGCTGTGACTTCTCCGACTCGCCATGCCGCCTGCCCTGCCGACTGACATGCCGCGAGGAAGTCGTCCACGGTTTCCGGTGTGAGGCAGAGCAGCAACCCACCGGACGTTTCCGATTCCCAGAGGGCTTGCCGGGTCACATCGTCCACGGAAGCCGCGAAGGTGATGTGCGCGGCGAAGTAATCGCGGTTCCGGGCGCTGCCGCCGGTGCGAATCTCTTGCATCACATACTCGCGCGCGCCGTCCAGCCACGGGAGCGCCGCGCTGTCGAAGGTGATCGCGACGCCGCTTTTCGTCGCGATCTCATCGGCGTGACCGAGCAGGCCAAAGCCGGTAATGTCCGTGCCCGCGCGGACGCCCGCTGCGACGGCGAGGCGTGACGCGACATTGTTCAGCCGCTTCATGCTGGCGATTGCCGCTGCGAGGTGTGCGACATCGACGCGAAGGTTTTTCGCCGCTGTCGTAATCGTGCCGGTGCCGAGCGGTTTGGTGAGAACGAGCACGTCGCCGGGTTTGGCCGCCGCTTTCGTGATGATCCGGTCGGGATGGACGACGCCGGTGACGCTGAGGCCGTATTTCGGCTCCGCGTCCCGGATCGTGTGACCGCCCGCGATCACCGCGCCGACCGATGCCATCGCGTCCGTGCCGCCCTGAAAGACGCGCGCCAGCAGTTCCGCGCTCAAATTCTCCGGCCATGCCGCGACATTGAGCGCGAAGCGAACGTCGCCGCCCATCGCGTAGATGTCGCTCATCGCGTTTGCGGCGGCAATCGCGCCGTAGTCGTACGCGTCGTCCACGACGGGCGCGAAAAAATCCACCGTCTGCACGACAGCGAGATCGTCCGTCAGCCGATAGACCGCCGCGTCTTCGCTCGTGTGGAGGCCGACGAGCAATTCTGTTGGAGCAGCGACCGCCGCGAGCGGCGCGAGGATAAGAGCCAGGTCCCCTGGCCCGAGTTTGGATGCTCAGCCCGCGCAGGCGGCAAGCGTCGTCAGGCGTATTTCGTCCCGCGTGTGCATTGGCTCCTCCTTCCCGCGCGTACGCATCCATCGGCCGTCCGTGTCACTCTATCAGAAGTGCGGCACGCGGGGAACCTCAACCCCGGCCCCTCTCCGTCAAGCGGAGAGGGGTGTCTCATGCGAAATACCGTGGCATTTCCCGAACATCGCAATCTTCAAGAGGTCGCTCCCCCTCTCCGCTTGACGGAGAGGGGGTTGGGGGGTGAGGTTCCCCGCCCCGACGCCTTGAATCCGCCGCACGCCGCCGCTATGCTCATCACGACGGCCGGATCGCGCCGCCGGGAAGGGAACTCGTTGCCGTGTCGTTTACCGGGCCTCCGCTCCTCCATAATGTGGATTTTCGTAAACTTTGGGCGTCGCAGGCGGCGACCGTCTATGGCTATTTCACGATCCTGATCGCCGTCCCACTCCTCGTCTTCAGCCGGACGCATTCAGCGTGGCAGACGGGCCTCGTTGCCGCCTTCGAGACGCTGGCATATCCACTCGTCGCGCCGTGGGCGGGTGTCGCGGCGGACCGGATGAACCGGCGCGTCATGATGCTGACGTGCGATGCGACGCGGGCCGTTCTCTACGGCAGCATCCCAGTCGCGGCGATGTTCGGGACGGTTGCCATTCTCCATGTCTACATCGTTGCCGCACTAGCGCCGCTCTTCACCGTGCTCTTCGATGCCTGCGCGCTCAGCACGCTCACTGCGCTCGTCCGGCGCGATCAGTTGGTGGAGGCGAACGCACGCCTGCAAATCACCGTTTCCGTCGGCTCGCTGATCGGGCCGTCGGTCGCGGGGCTGCTGATTACGAACATCGGTGAA
>JBPCPB010000442.1:0-15892 GCA_050999735.1 Thermomicrobiales bacterium
CACAACCCACTTGGGATGGTACACTCCCGCCAGTGAGATGCACCGAGCACATCCCACGGATAAAGGAGGTGATGCCCATGGATAGTTCGAGTAGTCTTATGGGTGTCACCGGGAAGAGCGTTCGCTAGTACCCGGTGACATCCAGAGACGAGGGGCGGACGGAAACGTCGGCCCCTCACTTTTTTTTTACTTTACCCCCGGCCCCTCTTCATCAGAATGGAGAGGGACGACGTATCGCGATGTTGTGTGGTTCCTCAAACCAAGCCTCGTCGCGACATGGGATACCGCCCATTCCGATCATACATGTGACGGATCACGCCGTGGCCATATGCGACAGTAGCGGGCATGTTGCGCATGAGGCGGCATGGGCGATGGTGGAATCGGGATGATGCGAAGCAGCGACGATGACCATGATCCCATCGTCGGTTGCAACAGGGGGCGATCATGACGCAGGACGGGATCGGGCGGCGGATGAAGATTGGCGCGTTCTCACGGACTGGCGAGCGAACACTGAACGGGCAGAGGGTGCGGTTCAATGACATCAAGGAACTGGCGGTGGCCGCTGAGGCGGTCGGCCTCGACTCCTTCTGGCTCCCGGATCACTTCATCTATCGCCCCCATGAACCAGACCAGCTTGGCGTCTGGGAAGTGTTCACCTTTCTCAGCGCCCTTGCCAGCGTAACCTCGAAGATCGCGCTCGGGACGCTTGTTGCCGCTACCTCGTTCCGCAACCCGGCACTCCTCGCCAAGATGGCGGACGCTTTGGACGAGATCTCGGACGGACGCTTCCTGCTCGGCCTCGGTGCAGGTAATTGGGAGCCGGAACACACCATGTTCGGCTATCCGTTCGATCACCGCGCCGGGCGGTTTGCGGAGGCGATGGCGATCATCACCCCACTCTTGCGCGAGGGGACGGTCGATTTCCATGGGAAGTATTACGAGGCGACCGATTGTGTTCTCCGTCCGCGTGGTCCGTCTCCATCCGGCCCGCCGATCTGGGTCGGTGCGAAGGGCGAGCGGATGCTGCGGATCATCGCCAGGCACGCGGACGCCTACATCACCATCTGGCCCATTACTCCGGCGCAGGTGACGGAGCAGTGGGAGAGGATGGTTGCCGCCTGTACGGATGTCGGGCGGGACCCCGCGACCCTCGAACTGACCGCCGGCACGTTTGTCCGCCTCCCCGAAAACGGCCAGCCCGCCGACGATGACCGGGCGATTTGCGGCACGTATGAAGAGATCGCGGCGCAGTTGCAGGCATTCGCGGATGTTGGCGTGCGGCACCTGCACATCACCTTTCGCCCTGACATCAGCGTGCAGACCATCGAGGAGTTCGGACGCGTCCTGGCGCTCATGAATTAGGGCGATGCGGTCCGCACCTCACAACCTTGGCAACCGTGCATGGACCGGTTCCCCTCTCCATCGCGGGTGCGGGCGCCCTCTGGGCAGCATGGGCAGTGAGAGGAAACGGGAGTGAGATTCCCCGGCCCAATCATCCATTACCACCCCACGAACGTAGTATCACTGAATGGGGACGCAAGCGTCCCCAAAGGTATCAAGACCGCGTTTGACGCTGGTATCGCTCGTGCGTATGATGCGGTGATGGTTGCGAACGACTGGCTCGCCGATGCTGGCCTGCTAGTCAACAGAAGGGGTCGGAGATGTCAGTCCTATCGCGGGTCAATGGGCCGGAGGATATCCGGGCGTTGACGCCTGCCGAGCGGGTCGAACTCGCTGCGGATGTTCGCGCGCTCCTCGTTGACGTCGTCAACACAAACGGTGGCCACCTTTCGCCGAACCTCGGCGTCGTCGAGATGACGATCGCCTTGCTTGCGGCCTTCGATTCGCCGCGCGAGCCGATCATCTGGGATGTCGGGCATCAGGCATACGCGCATAAGATCCTTACCGGACGGCGCGATCAATTCCACACACTGAAGCAGGCGGGTGGGATCTCCGGCTTTCTCAAGCGCGAAGAGAGCGAGCACGACGCCTTCGGCGCGGGGCATACCAGCACCTCGATCTCCGCCGCGCTCGGCTTCGCGGTCGCCAATCAATTCAAGGGCGAGCCGAACCGGCATGCGGTAGCAGTGATCGGCGATGGCGCGCTGACCGGTGGCCTCGCGTGGGAGGCCCTCAATAACGCGGGTCACATGGACGCGCCGCTGATCGTCGTCCTCAACGATAACGAACTCTCGATCGCGCGCAGCGTCGGCGCGCTCCATCTTTACCTCAACCGGATGCGCGCCCATCCCGCCTTCGAGCAGATGAAGGATCAGATCGCGCGTGTTATGAAGCGGCTCCCGGCGGGCGAGACGTGGCTCGAACTCGGCAAACGCTTCAAGGACGGTGTCAAGGAAGTGATGCTTGCGCCGATGATCTGGGAAGAACTCGGTTTCTCCTACATCGGCCCGGTGGACGGCCACGATACCGAACTGATGATTGATACCTTCCGCATCGCCAAGACGATGCCCTCGCCCGTCTTCTTCCATGTCTTGACCACCAAAGGCAAGGGCTTGGAAAATTGCGAGGCGGATCCGATCAAGACCTATTCAGTCGAAGCGCCGAAGCCCGCCGGTACGCCAGCCTCGCCACCCGCATATCGCGACTTTTTTGCGCAGACGCTGATCGAGCAGGCGGCACGGAACGCGCTGATCGTCGGCATCACTGCCGCGATGCCGGGCGGAACCGGGATGGACAAGTTCCAGAAAGTCTACCCGGACCGGATGTTCGATGTCGGCATTGCCGAGCAACATGCGGTGACATTCGCGGCGGGCCTCGCGGCGGCAGGCATGAAGCCGGTCTGCGCGATTTACAGCACCTTCCTCCAGCGCGCCTACGATTCGGTCATCCACGATGTGGCGATCCAGAATCTGCCCGTCACCTTTGTGCTCGTCAATGCCGGCCTCGTCGGTGAGGATGGCCGGACGCACCACGGCATCTTCGACATTGCCTACCTTCGGGCGATCCCCAATATGGTCGTCATGGCGCCGAAGGACGAGAACGAGTTGCGCCACATGGTCGCGACGGCAATGGCCTATGATGGCCCAATCTCTCTGCGTTTCCCGCGCGGTGCGGGGCTTGGCGTACCGCTCGATAATGCGCTCTCGTCCTTGCCGATTGGCAAAGCGGAGACGCTGCGCGCGGGCGACGACGTTGCGATCCTCGCGCTCGGTGTCCATGTCCCAACGGCGGTCGAAGCCGCCGACTTGCTGGCGCAGGATGGTATCGAAGCGACGGTCGTCAACACGCGCTTTGCGAAGCCGCTGGATGAAGAATGTATCCTCGATCTCGCGCGCCGTGTCGGGCGCTTCGTGACGATTGAGGAGGGCGTGGCGGCGGGCGGCTTCGGCAGCGCGGTCCTCGAACTGCTCGCAGCGCACGGCCTCATCTGCCCGGTGACGGTGCTCGGCATCCCCGACCGGTTCGTGGATCACGGCAAGCCCGCAGCCCTCCGCGAGCAGTGCGGCCTGACCGCCGAAAACGTCGCGGCGCAAGCGCGGAAACTCTGCTCCCTCGCCACGCCGGTTCCAGCGCGTGTCCGCCGCTGATTGACGCCGCGCGAGACACCCTGCCAGACTGACGGGCCGGAGCGATCCTCCGGCCCGTTCCGTTTTCAACGGAGGACATGATGTCTGCCGATTCAGCCAATGCCTTCGGCGATCTGTCACATCTCAAAGATGCAGCGCGCGCACTCGGCTTGCATCTGACGGCGCGGGACCTGAACCGCTTCCGGCAGTTCGGCACGACGCTCGTCAACGAGAACGCGCACGTCAACCTAACGGCGATTACCGATCCCGTTGACGTGCAGCTCCGGCATTTCGCGGATTCGCTCTCGGTCGTCTCCACCGTAGACGACTATGTTCGGCTGATTGGCGGCGATGTGGCGATGCTCTCCACCGTGCGCGTCCTCGATGTCGGCAGCGGCGCGGGATTTCCCGGCCTGCCGCTCGCCATCGTCCGACCGCGCATTGCCGTCACGCTGCTGGAAGCGACGGGAAAGAAGGTCGCCTTCATACGCCGCGTCGCGGACGATCTTGGGCTTGATAACGTTACCGCACTGAACTTCCGGGCCGAAGAAGCGGCGCACCATCCAACGTTGCGCGAGCACATGGACATCGTGCTGGCACGGGCCGTAGCGCGGCTGCCGGTGTTGCTGGAATACTGCCTTCCGTTCGTCCGCCTCAACGGATTCGTCCTCGCCCTCAAACGGGGCGACCTCACCGATGAACTCAGGGAAGGCGCGCACGCCGCCACGGAACTCGGTGGCACCATTAGCACGGTTACGCCCGTGCCGATCCCCGGTCTGGAAGGCCACGTTCTCATCCGCATTGAGAAGACCGGCGAAACGTCCGCCAAATACCCCCGCCGCCCCGGTATTCCGTCGAAGCATCCGCTCTGAGAGGGACTTTCAGTAATTGATAAAGAGTCGGTAAGTCGCGTCCAAGCCTCATCCGTTTGGCAGTCGGCGATGTGGCCGTGTCACATTTGGTGACGCTCATTTGACTATACTGATAGAGCCGGTCAACGAGAATCGGACGACCCACATATAGCGGCCCGCGATATGCCTGGCCACGCATATACCCCTACCGAGAGGTGCTCCCCATGATGAACGCGACCATACAAGATGCCGAAACCTTCGATACGTACCGGCCGCTTCTCTTCGCGATTGCCTACCGGATGCTCGGCAGCGTGATGGACGCTGAAGACATCGTCCAGGATGCCTACCTGCACTGGCAGCGCCGCGGCGACATCGTCGTGGCATCGCCGAGAGCCTTCCTCTCCACCATCGTGACGCGCCAGAGCATCAACTACCTGCACGCGGCGCGGGTGCAGCGGGAGACGTACCCCGGGCCATGGCTGCCCGAACCAATTATCGCGGAGGGAGACCCGGATATGGCCGATACGACGGTATTGCACGAGTCCCTCTCAATGGCCTTCCTCGTCCTGCTCGAAAGCCTCACGCCCATGGAGCGGGCAATCTTCCTGCTGCACGACGTGTTCGCCTACGACTTCCATGAGATCGCGGGCATCGTCGGCAAGGGCGAGGCGAACTGCCGCCAGATCGCGCGGCGAGCGCGGCAGCAGATCCAGACGCGGCGTCCCCGCTTCGACCCCGACCCGGTCCATCGGGAGCAGATCACGCGGCAGTTCATCACCGCAGTCACCGACGGTGACCTCTCCAGCCTGCTGGCGACGCTCGCCACCGACGTGACGCTCTGGACGGATGGCGGCGGGAAGATGACTGCAGCGTTGCGGCCGATCGTCGGCGCGGAGCACGTCGCGGCGTTCATCCTCGGCATCATGCGGAAGCTATCGAGCACGTTCCAATGGCAACGCACGATGGTGAATGGGCAGCCGGGCTGCATGGTCACGACCGAGCGGGGGGACACCGCCGTCCTGACGCTGGACATCGTGGACGCGCGCATCCAGGCGGTCCGGGTTATCACGAACCCCGACAAGCTGCATGCGCTGACCCCTGCGCTCGATCGTCCCCATTCGCCCTAGCGGCCCGAACCCGATCGGCGCCCACGACCGATCCAGACGATGGACATCACATGCTTCGCGTGCTCGCGCAACCCGAGACGATCAAGCATGCCATCGCCATCGCCAACCATTGGATGCAAGGAATGATTGGAGGTCCTCATGTTTACCGCTTACGTCGTTGTCACTGTCCTGCTCGCTGTCCTGCTCGCTGGCGCGGCCACGGCCGACTTCGTCCGCTATCAGCAGGTCCTCATCGCCATGGCCAAGGCGGACGTGCCGGAATCGTGGCTGACCACGCTGGGCATCCTCAAAGCAGCAGGCGCGCTCGGACTGCTGGTCGGCTTCGCCGTGCCCCTGATCGGGACGGCCGCCGCAGTCGGCCTCATCCTCTTCTTTGTCGGTGCGATCATCACCCACCTGCGCGCACGCGACTACTCGCTCGCCTATGCGGCCGTGTACCTCCTGCTGACCGTGACCGCGCTGGTGTTGAGACTGACCGCGTCCTGAGCGGGCGGGGCAGATCAACCGTCATTGTTGGGGATGATCACCGGTGATGGCTCTGACGACAATGCAGATACCGATAGAATGAGAGGGAACATATGGCAACAACATCTCCGGTCCTGCGGTTTGTCCGGGTGGCAAATGTGCTGACCAAGACGCTCCTGCGCGCTGGCATCAATCTCTCCGGTCTTGGCCATCCGACCTACCTGCTTACGGTGCGGGGACGAAAAAGTGGTGAGCCGCGGACCACCCCGGTATCAGTCGTTGAACAGGTCGGGAAGCGCTACCTTTTCGCTCCCTATGGCGTGGTGGATTGGGTGCGCAATCTGCGGGCGGCAGGCGCGGCCACCCTCACCCGCGGGCGTCGTGCGGAGGAAATCCGTGCGACCGAGCTGCCCAATGACGAAGCGAGCTGCGTGCTCAAAGCATTTATCGCGACGAGGAACCCGATGGGTCGCTTCTTTGGCGTCACGGTGGACTCCTCGGATGCGGAGTTCGCGCGTGCGGCGAGCAGCCATCCGGTCTTTCTGTTGCAGAGCGTGACCTCGCCAATCGCTGAAGCGGCCAGGCACGCACGGCCCGTACGATGAAGGCTCATAATGGAACTCGTGTCGGCGAATGAAGCAATGCTGCGATCACTCCCGGTTCAAAACGCTGGAATCATTCCTTGCGTGTCCGATGCTCTCTGTCGCATCAGAGAGCATCTCCGGTTTTTGGCTCACAAGCGTGGGCCGAAGCGGGCGTAGGCGGTGGCGATACCGAGGATCGCGGCGACGACGATGGTGAAAACCGCCACGCCCTCGCGGACGCCGCCATTACCAAAGCGCAGGCCGGGCGGCAGAACATGGATCGTCACGGGGATCAGCGGCTCAAATGCATCCACGCCCCGGTACGTCATCGCGTCGGTGATGAGGTGCGAGGCGTACCCGATGGTCAGCGCGACGCCCGGCACCAGAGACCCGACGAGCCGCAGGCTCGCCCACGTCGCCGCGAGGCCGATGATCGCCGTGCAGAAAATGGTATGCGTGAAGCCGCGATGCGAGACGACGCGCCGCACGAGCCAGGAAAGCGCGCCGAGTGCGCCTGCCATGATCGCGCCGACAACGATTGCTGCCAGCGCGAACGGCATGCCGAGCACGCCCCGCGCGCGCGCCGTCTTCGCCAGCCGCTTCCAGCCGCGCCAGACTTCTCCTTGTAATGGGAAATGCCGCGTATCAATGTCTGGTAGCATCGCGCCCAGTGTGGCGATGGGCACGCCGATCGCGACCGCGCCGATACTGCCGTGCGTCAGATAGAGAATGGCGGGCGCGGCCACCGCCGCCCCGCAGATCGCATGATGCCGCCCGCGCATTACCGCCGCCTCCGTCGCATCAACGGCGTGAGTGCGAGTAGCGCAATCGTGCCGAGCGCGGTCAGGCCCGCGATGCCCCAGCCAATCGTCCACCATTTGGAGCGGAAGCGGAAGACGACGGTATGGTCGCCCCCACCGGGCAGGTAGACGGCGCGAAAGGCGAGGTCGGCCTGGAGAATGGTCGCGGCGTTACCGTCCACGGTCGCCTGCCAACCGGGGAAATAGGCGTCCGACAGCACGAGATATCCGGCACTCGTCGTCGTGACGCGAACGGTCACGCCACCCGTGCCGTCGGGCGTGACGGTCGCGGGCGATGCGCCAGGGTCGGCGGGCGTCGCGATCACGCCGCCTTGCACATAGGCAATCTTTGCCGGGTCAAAGTCCGATGCTTTGATGCGGTCGAACGCGACGCCAGGATCCGCCACGGGTTGCGCAGTGCCAACGACGAAGGCGCGCGGGAGGGGTGGTCGGCTTGGCTGGTAAAAAACGACTTTGTCGCCGGTAATAGCCCTTTGCCAATCGGCAGGCGCAGGCTTCTCCGCCGGTAGGCCGACATACTGAACATTGAGCAGACCATAGAGCGCGCTGGACCGGCTGCTCTGCGCCCGCTCGCGCAGCGCGGCATAGTCCGCGAGTTGGAGTGGGTTATACGCCCCGGAGACGCTGTCAATGCCGTCTATCGCGGCGAGCGAGGGCTGCCAGCGGTCGGAAATATCATCCGTATCAATGCGGAACGGCGGGCTGCTCGCCGCGCGCGCGATCAACTCGCGCTCCGCCGCCGGTTGCTGGAAGCCTGCCAGAAGATTGTCCGTCGTCGGGTTGAAGCCAATCGTCGCGCTGAAGAGATCGAAAACAATCAACGCTGTTACCAACGTCGCCGCCCCGCGCGATCCAATCCCGCGCCGCTCCACCGTCCAGACGAGCGCGAGCGCGCCGAGGAGGATCAGAAGCAGTACATTTAATCCATCTACCGCGATCACCGGGCGGTTCACCGGCTCATCCTGCCGCAGGATCAGACCATAGAAGAGGGGGATGATGCCGAGCGCGAGCACGATGACGATGAGGCCAATCCCGCGTCGAACCTGTCGCAGCATCACACCGAGTTCGACATCCGCCATTCGGCGCACGGCGATCCAATCGAGCAGTGCATCGAGGCCCCAGGCCGCGAGGATCGCCACCGCAATATCGTAGAGCAACAGCAACCGACCAGCGGCGCGCACGCGGTCGTATCCCGGTACGAAACCATAAAGCCAGCCATGCAGCGGCGTGAACGGTCCGAGTGCGCCGAGCAGCGCGACACCACCGAGCGCGACGAAGAAGAGTTTCTGTCCGCGCGCGGCACGCGGCAGCCAGAGCACGCCGATCACCGCGAGGATGAGCGCGGCGACGCCCGCGTAGCCCCAGATTTCGCCGTTCGCGAAAGCGCTCCAGTAATTCGTCGGATTATCGCCGAAGACTTTCGGCAGCACGAGTTGAAGGAGCGCCACGGGTTGCACGCTGAACTGCGTCGCATTGTCGTAGCCAATCCCGGCGCGCACCGACCGGCGCGATAGCTGCTCGGCGGGTAGCAAGAGTGGTGCGGCCAATCCACCGGCGATGACAAGCATCAGCGCCAACCGCGCGAGTGCGTTCAGCCAGTGGCGCGCGAGCGGATCCGCAAAGCGCCCAGGCCAGCGACCGCGATGCAACCGATCGCGTATCGGTTCGTTCGTTGCAATGACCGCCTCCCCCTCACCTTCGGCGACGACCGGCGCAATGATCGGGCGATCCGCCCACGCGAGGAAGAGGCCGTACGCGAGTACGGCAGTGATGACATACAACAATACCTGGGGATGGCCCGCAAGCGTCGCCATCGTCAAACCAAGCCCGGCGAGGACCGTCCAGCCGATGCTGCCCTGCCGCGCGCGATAGAGTGCGGCGAGGATAGCGGGCAGCCACGATGCCACTGCGATCATCGGCGCGTGGCCGATTTGCGCCGTCATAAAGCCGCCGTACGCAAAGGTGATACCCGCGATCAGCGCGGGCGCTCGCCGCACGCCAAGCGTCCGCGCGAAGCCGTACATCGTCACGGAAGCCCACCAAACGTGAAAAATCGCCAGCGCCTCGAACACTCCATATGTGAAAGGTCGCGCGACCGTCCAGACGAGCAAATTGGGTGGATAGAGTGCGCCCGTTTGATAGTCCGCCGCGAATGGCGCGCCTGCGTAGAGATAGGGGTTCCAGAGCGGGAAATGCCCGGCGTGGATCTGATTGGCCGCGAAGGCGGAAAGCGGATAGTAGAAAGAGTTGAAGTCGCCACCGCCCTTCGGGATCGCCACGCCCTGCTCAAAGAGCAGCCGCCAGAAGAAGAGGATGAAGATGACCGTCAGCAGGCCGACCATGCCAACCTCGCCGCGCCTCCCCGGCCATCGCCGCCGCACCCCCGGCACCCCGGCCACCAGCAGTAAGGCAAGCCAGAGGACGACGATGCCCCCCATCGCCCCCGCTCCCATCAGCCCCCCAAACCTCACGACGCCCCTCCGGGCGAGCAATGAGCAATGAGCAATGAGCAATGAGGGGATCCGTGTTCGATGTTCGAAGTTCGCAGTCCATGATGCACGAAACTCCGAACTGCGAACTCCCAACTCATTGCTCGTTGCTCATTGCTCATTGCTTCTCTACACATTGAAGAGGAACTCGATGATGTCGCCGTCCTGAACGATGTACTGCTTGCCTTCGAGGCGGTGTGTGCCCGCTTTCTTGGCTTCCGCCATGCTTCCGGCGGCGATCATCGCGTCGTATGCAACGACTTCGGCACGGATGAAGCCGCGTTCGATGTCGGAGTGAATTTCGCCCGCTGCCTGTTGGGCGATCGTGCCGCGTGTGATCGTCCAGGCGCGGCATTCGTCCGGCCCGACCGTGAAGAAGGAAATGAGGCCGAGCAGGGCGTACGAGCGGCGAATGATGCGATCGAGGCCACTCTCCGCGATACCCATTTCTTCCATGAAGACCTGCGCGTCGTCCGGCTCCAACTGGCCGATCTCCATCTCGATCTGCCCGGCGACGGCGTCGAAGGCGATGCCCGGCTGCGCGAACTGCGCCTCCGCCCGTTGGACGAGCGCGGCGGCCTCGCCGCCCATTTGATCCTCACCGACATTGAGGAGAACAAGCAACGGCTTGCCGGTTAGGAAGCCGAAGCCGCGCAGCAGCCGCTCGTCATCGGGATCGAGGGCGACTTCGCGGATCGGCGTCCCCGCCTCGAGGGCGACGCGCAACTTAATCAGCGCGGCCTGCTCCCGCTCGTACTGCTCGCGTTCCGCGCCGCGCACCTTCTGAATCTGGCTTTCCAGCCGGACGAGCCGCTTCTCGATCTGACCGAGATCGTTGAAGGTGAATTCCAGTTGCAAGGTCTCGATGTCGCGCAGCGGATCAACTGTCTCTTCCGGGTGCGGCACATTCGGGTCATTGAAGGCGCGCACCACATGAACGAGCGCATTCGCCTGCGCGAGGTGGCCGAGCAGCGCGCCGCCAATTCCCTTCTCGCTAACGCCCTTCGCCAGCCCCGCGACATCCACATACTGCACATCCGCCGGGATCGTCCGTTTCGGCTTGAATAGCGCGGTCAAGCGATCCAACCGCTCGTCGGGCACCTTGATTGTCGCGAGGTTCGGCTCGTCCTCGACGCCCGTGCTGTAGGCGCTCGTCTTTGCCTCGGCGCGCGTCAACGCATTGAAGACGGTCGTCTTGCCGCTCTTCGGCAGACCGACGACCACTAACCGTACCGCAGGCATGCATGCTCCTTCATTTCAGCACAATTGGGGTGTCCGTACACACGGAGCAGCCCTTCGTCAGTATAGAGGGCGTGCGTATGAACGTCGAATTATGTCACGATCGTATCAGTGGAGCAGGCTCCCACCTGCAATTGATTTCCGGCTGAAGCCCGCTCCACCGAGCAGTCGGTCGTCTGCACGACGACGAATAGTGGCGTATTCGTCGGAATTTGTTGCCCCGGATTCACGACCTGGAACGGCTGTTGGGCGGTGATAATCCCGGCGACGCTGTTCTTCTTCTGCTTTGACACGCCGCCGGGGAGCGCGGAGAGCGGGGCGATGGTCACATCGGTAAATCCCATTTGCGTCAGGATTTGCTTCGCCTCATCCGGCGTTCTGCCAACGACATCGGGCACTTGCGCCGTTCCCGCGGTCGGTATTCCCGGTCGCTGGGTAGGTTGCGTTGGTTGGGCCGTCGGTTTGACGGTCGGCGCCACGGTCGGTGTCGCGATCGGTGTCGCGGTTGCGGGAGAGGGCGTCGGCGTCGGTTTGCCGGTGCTCACATGCACACGGGTCTCAGTATCATGCTGAACATTGAGCGGTTCAATAGTGATGACGCGACCCGATTCGACATCGGGATTCGGTTCGTCAATCCGCACCGGCTTAATGCCAAGATCAGTCAGTTGCTTGCTGACCTCCTCGTATGTCTTGCCTTTGACATTCAGGCCGCTGAGATCCACGATCGAGGGACCTTGGCTCGTGACGATCGAGACCTGACTATCGCGCTTGACGAAATCACCCGGCTTCGGGTTTTGATCGAGAATCTGGCCGCGTGGCACGGTATCGTTCGTCCGCTGCGTCTCTTGTCCGAGGCCGAGACCAATCTTCTGCAATGCGGCCGCCGCACCCGGCTGGTAACTGCCGGAGAGGTTCGGCACCTCGACGGTGTTCGGATCGCGCGTCGGCGTCGCAGCGACGCTCGGTGTCACGGCGACGCTCGGTGTCACGGCGACCGATGCGGACGGCTTCGGGGTCAACGGCACGACGGTCGTGCTCGCCGCAGCCAGGACGGTGGCAGTCCCGTTCGTCGGTGTCGGCGACGGCGCGTTGCTCGTATTCGCCAGTTTATAGCCGAGGTAGACGAGCGCGAGCAGGCCGCCAAGCAACACAATGCCGAGCAGCCATGTGCCGATCCCCGACCCAACGGTCCGGGGTGGCACGGGCGTAGCATCCACATGGCGCGTGCTACTGCGCCCCGGCGCGACCGTCGCGGTGCGCGTGCGTGGCCCATTCATCGTCAAGGCGCGGGTATCTTCGGGCAAGGCATACGTCGCCGCACCCGCGCCACCGGCGATGGCGACGGTCTGGACCGGCCCCGGCACCGGGTTTCCGCGCAGGGCGGAGACAACCTCCGCGCCGGAGAGATACCGGCGGTCCGGGAGTTTTTCGAGCAGCCGCATAATGACTGCTTCGACGTGGCGCGGGATTTTCGCATTGAAGCGCGAGGGCGGCGGCGGCGCGTTACGGACATGCTGCATCGCCACGCTGACCGCCGTATCCCCGACAAACGGCAGCCGCCCCGTCAACATCTCATAGAGAACAACGCCCGCGCTGTAGAGATCACTGGCGGCAGTCAGCGGCGAGCCGGTCGCCTGCTCCGGCGAGATGTAGCCCGCCGTGCCGAGCGCCGTGCCCGCGTCCGTCATCTTGATGTCATTGATGCCCTTGGCGATGCCGAAGTCCACGACTTTCGCGGTTCCGCGCGCGTCTATCAAAATATTATGCGGCTTGATATCGCGATGGATGATCCCATGACCGTGCGCGTAATCTAGCGCCGGTGCGACCTGCGCTATCACGTCAATCGCGTCAGGTACGGTGAATTGCCCGCGCTGACGGATCAGCGTGGCGAGGTCCGTGCCGTCAATCAATTCCTGGACGATGTACCATGTATCGCCATCGCGGCCAACGTCGTAGACGTTGACGATGTTCGGGTGCGACAGCCCGGCGGCAGACTGCGCCTCGCGGCGGAAACGGGCGAGGAATGAATCATTCGTGGCATATTGCTCGCGCAGGACTTTGATCGCGACGACGCGATTCAGGACAAGATCCCACCCCCGATAGACGACGGCCATGCCGCCATCACCGACAATGCCGTCAATGCGATACCGCCCATTGAGAATACGGTTCATGGCTCCTCGAAGAGGGATCGAACGGTACGGAAGAGGCCACACCGACCCCCGCCCACGCGTGCGGGATCAGACGGCCCACCGCCGCATCGGACACTGCGATTGTACGGGCGCGCCCCGCCCCCGTCAATTAGACGATTCTCTGATTGTTCGCGTTCCGTTCCGTGTCAGTCCGCGTGACAACAATCGTCGCATCCACCGATGCGCGATATGCATCGGCCCGGCGCTCCGCCTCATCTTCGTTTTCACACAGAACGTACAGCGTCGGGCCACTGCCCGTCAGGAATGCGCGTTGCCCGATCCGCGCGATTCGCTCGCGCGCCGCCCGGACAGCAGGCACGATGCATTCGAGCGGCGGCAGGAACGTATTGTCGAGCAAGGTAGTATCGAGCGGCTTGCCCTGCCGGAGGCCGGCCACCTGCCGGAGGATCATCGCGCCGCCGTCAGCATCGGCTTCTGTCAGCGACCCGTAGAGCGCCGCTGTCTTACGGGGAATGTCCGCGCGTGGAGTGATGAGCGCCAGCCAGGTATCCGGCAATGGCGTGGGCATCAGCACATCGCCGATCCCGCGCGCGACCATCGCGCCGCCGTAGAGTGCGAACGGCACATCCGCACCGAGATCGCGCGCGAGGCGGAGCAGGATGCCGTCCGGGGCGTTCGTCCCCCACAAGGCGTCGAGAGCGAGCAACGTCGCCGCCGCATCGCTGCTCCCGCCGCCCAGGCCGGCCGCGACGGGGATGCGCTTCGACAGCGTGATATGCGCCGCCCGCCGTTCGCCCATCGCGGACTGGAAGGCATGGGCGGCGCGGAGGACGAGATTTTCGTCACCGGCGAGCGCCGGGTCATCACAGAAGAGCGAGAAGGCGCGGGCAGGTTCGACGCGTACCGTGTCCGCTATGTCGAGCGAAACCATCAGCGAGACAAGATTGTGATAGCCGTCCGTGCGTCGGCCCGTCACGGCGAGACCGAGGTTCAGTTTGGCGGGCGCGGGGATTCCCGCAAGCGCCTCGGCCCGCGTTACGCGCCGCAGTCGTATGAGACGGCCACCGGTCGCCACCCATCGCGACGGCCACGGCTCATCCCTGCGCATGATCTCCCGCCCCGACCCGTCGCCCCATCGCACTCGACAGGGAGATGTTCATCTCGATCGCCGCGCGCTCCATCCTGAGCCATTCATCGAGCGTCAAGGTCTGGGCACGGCGCATGGCGTCAATCCCCGCCGCCGCCAGGAAGGCACTGACTGTCTCGCGCGGCAGGCGCAGTCGCTCAACGAGGCTGTTGTGGATCTGCTTGCGCTTCGCCCCAAACCCGGCCTGGACAAGCGCGAAAAAGCCGCGCCATCGTTCCGGCGGCAATGGCGGCGGCACACTCTCCAGCGCGAGGACGACGGAATGCACCTCCGGGCGCGGCACAAATGCCTCCGGTGGCACGGAGAGGACGATGCGCGGCTGGGCGAAGAATTGTACGGCGATCGCGAGGATGCTCATCTCCGGCGGCGTCGCGACGATCCGCTGCGCCACTTCGCGCTGGACGAGCAGCGTCATGCGCTCCGGCGGATGGGGCGATTCGAGGAAATGGCGAAAGGCCGCCGACGTGATCTGGTACGGCAGATTCGCGACGACGACATACGGCGCCGTGCCGACAAGATCGCCGGGCGTCGCGCGGAGGATGTCCTGCTGGATAATCGTCACCTGCGGCGTACCGGCATACGCGGTCTGGAGATAGTCCGCGAGCCGTTTGTCGAGTTCTACCGCGATCACGCGGCCCGATGCGCCCACCGCTTCCGCCAATGCCGCCGTCAGGATACCCAACCCCGGCCCGACCTCGATCACCGTCTCGCCCAGTTGGACACCCGCCGCAACAATCTCGGCGAGCACCTCGCGGTCAACGAGGAAGTTCTGGCCCATCCTCCGGCTCGGCGTCACGCCGAGCGTACGGAGAATCGCTTTCCAGTCGCCGACGCGCTGCGG
The DNA here is from genome assembly GCA_050999735.1 of Thermomicrobiales bacterium. Taxonomy (GTDB): domain Bacteria; phylum Chloroflexota; class Chloroflexia; order Thermomicrobiales; family JALYUS01; genus JALYUS01. Next base: position 15,242 of record JBPCPB010000442.1, read on the forward strand.
CGTCGGCATCGTCGGTGGTGGCAGTGATGTTTCATCATTCATGACGGTCAGTGTAGCAGACAGATCGCCTCGCCTCTGCTATCGTGCCGCTGTGGTCGTCGTCCGGTGGAGAGAAAGCGATCGCGAGCGATGTGGTTACTGGAAGCGGCCGTCGCAGGGTTGGTGGAAGCGGTGGATACGACGCTCCCGATGCGGTCGTTGCTGGCCGAATACGGGTTCGTCGTCTCCCCACGCGCGGATGAACGCGTGATGCTCCGGTCATTGCCGTGGGTCTTCCCGCAAGCCGGTTCCGCGCCCGGTGACGCCGCACTCCTGCCCACTCCGTCCGGTCACGTCCTGCTCTACGACCCGGACGGCTGCTTCCGCTCCGTCTCACTCCCCGATGTGACCCTGGACGATCTGCTCCACTTCGCCAAGGAACATGGGGGCTGATTGTACTTAATCCCCCCGGCCCCCTTCCCGCGAGGAAGTGGGCCGTGGGGATTAAGTAAGGGCTTGTAAATTCGCAGCATCTACGAGCGCCCCACATGCATGGCAGCATCGACCGTTGCCTACCTGACCTTCGTATACGTCACGTCGAAGTCGGGATCCCAGTGCGCGCCGTCGACCGATCCCTCCCAGCGGCCAGTGATGGTCTTGCCGTCGTCGCTG
>JBPCPB010000503.1:0-4287 GCA_050999735.1 Thermomicrobiales bacterium
TGGCGCACGTAGGAGACGATGCCGCCCTCGAAGTAGAAGGTGCATTCCTGCTCGGTGCGCTCGTCCACCATCGTGATCCTGAGGCCCTGCGTCAGGTACGCCTGCTCGCGGAATCGGTTGAGGAGCAAGTCGTACGAATACGACAACTCCTTGAAGATCGTGTCATCGAAGCGGAAGGCGGTCAGTGAGCCACGGTCGTCCGGTTTCGGATTCGCCTTGGACTTCACCTTGTCGAGCGGCTTGCCGCGCTCGTACTCCTGCCAGTAAATCTTGCCGTTCTGGTGCGACTCGACGCGCATCCAGTTCGACAGCGCGTTGACCGCCGAGGCGCCGACGCCGTGCAGACCGCCGGAGACCTTGTAGCCGCCGCCGCCGAACTTGCCACCGGCGTGGAGGACGGTATGGATCACTTCGAGCGTGTCCTTGTCCTTCATCTGGTGATGACGACCAACGGGGAAGCCGCGCCCGTTGTCGCGCACGGTGATCGTCTCGTCCTTGCCAATCGTCAGCGTGATCTCGGTCGCGTGACCGGCGAGCGCCTCGTCCACGCTGTTGTCCACGATCTCGAAGACGAGGTGGTGCAACCCCTTCGTATCCGTGTCACCGATGTACATACCGGGGCGGCGGCGGACGGCCTCCAACCCTTCGAGCACCTGAATCTGCTCGGAGCCGTACTTGTTGGTAATCTTTTCGATCTTCTCGCGCGGGATGCGCGCGCGGCCATTGCCGTCCGCTCCATTCGCGCTGTTCGCGCCGTTCGCGCCATTTGTCCCGTTTGTGCCGTTACTTTTGATTTCGTCTGCCATGCGCTTGATACTCCTCACACTCGCTCTCGCTCACGACGCGTGCCGCCCCGTCGCCGCTTCCTCAGCCACCTGCTCCGGCCGCACATCCAGGACGCGCGCCCGGCGCTCTCGATAAAACAATAAACTCGCCGTCGCCAGCCCCGCCGCGACATAGGCATGGGCAATCATTGCCAGCACGACCCCGACCGGCTGCCGCACCACCTGCGTCAACGCGAGCGGCACACCGCGCGAGATCAGGATCGTCAGCGCAATAAAGCCCGCGGTCGGCCAGACATTGCGGCGCACAACGCGATATGACAGGTAAATCGCTCGCATCGGCCCGACGCGTTCGAGAAAGATCGCGTCCATCGCGAACGCTCCGTAAAAGAGCGCGCCCAGCGCCGGGATGAGCGTCGCGAGAATAATCAACCCGAAGCCGTTGATCCCCGCGAGGACGAAGGTTGCCGCGACGATCGCCACGGGAATGAGCGTCAGCGCCAGCATGCCGAAGGCGGCAAGAAAGAGCAGCGCCGCCCGCCGGGTCGCCTCCCAACTCATCCGCCACGTCGTACTGAGCGCGAATGGCTCGTGTCGCACCATCTGCGCAATCGGCGCGACAAAGAGCGACTTCAGCCACAGCCCGATCACCAGGAGCGCGAGCAGAACAATCACCGCGACGTACCACGGCCCGACGCTTGCCGTCGGCCGCTCGATGAAACTGGCGATGTGCCCCCGGCCAATCGTGCCAACCAGGTTCGACACGCCATAGCCATTCCACAGCTGCGCGATCCCCGACGTCACTTCCGCCGATGTACCACGCTCCCGCAACGTCTGGGCGATCGCGGCGCCGTCGGCGGTTTGCTCCGGCCAGCGCGCCAGCCACGCGAAGAGCGCGGGTGCGGTCAGGCGCGGCCCGAGCCAGAGAACGAGATCGAGCGCGAGCGGCACGGCAATCAGGTACGGGCGCGCGTTCAGCATCTCATATCCGCTCTGCAGCGTCTCGAAGATGCCGGGCGCGCGATCCTCCGCCGCCGAACCTTGTCGGCGGGTGTTCTCACCGCTCTGCTCGCCCCATGGTCGCCATGGCCCGCGATTCATCGCCCGCTCCCATCCGCGCCATCCGGATCGTCCTCGAAACCAATCGCGATCAGCCGCTCGTCCGAGATGCCGAGATGGTGCGCAAGTTCATGCACGACGGTATGGCGCACTTCGGCGATGAGCGCGGCCTCGCTGTCGCAGTGCGCCTCGATTGCGCGCTGGAAGATCGTCACTTTATCCGGCAAGACCGCCCCGTATCCCGCTGTCCGCTCCGTGCGCGGAATGCCCTCGTACAAGCCGAGCAGCACCTCGTCATCCGCTAAGCGAACACGTTGCCGCTGATGCACCGTCGGTTCATCGGCGACGACGACCGCGACGTTGTCCAGCATCCGCAGGATCGCATCGGGCAAGCCGTCCAGTGCATCCGCCACGAGCGTCTCAAACGCATGTTGGCTCACCCGCATCACGCACCGCTCCACGCCCCACGACCCTTCCGCATGCGGTTTCCCGCACAGATATTCTACCATACTTTGCGGATAATTACCGCACCAATGCGCGTACGTACTAGGGGCAGTCAGCAGTCGGCGGTCGGCAGTCGCGAGTGACCAGAAATGGATGACGGCTCCGGAGCATTCCTGCTTTATAACTGCCGACTGCTGACTGCCGACTTCCCCGTGCTACAATCGCGCCACGAAATGTCCGGCATGTACCTGAGGAGGGTAAAACGTGGCGACGGTGACGAGTGAGAATCTTTTGGCGACCGACCGGGAGATCATTGGCGACATTTTCACGAGCAATGCATCGTATCAGTTGCTCCTGGAACTTTGCGATGTCTGCGGCAATCGGTTCGCGGGCAGCGCAAGCGAGCGCAAAGCGGCGGAGACGATCGCGGCGGCGATGCGCGCGAACGGCCTTGAAAACGTCCATTTGGAGCCGTTCGAGATCACCGCGTGGACGCGCGGCACGACGGCGCTCCGTATGATCGCACCCGTCGCGCGCGACTTTTCCACGCTCGCCCTGCCCTACAGCCCGGCCTGCGATCTGACCGCCGAAATGATTGATTGCAGCGGCGGCGAGCAGGAAGACTTCACCCGCCTCGGCGACGCCGTCCGAGGGAAGATCGCCGTCTGCGCGGCGGAGACCGGCAACTGGCTGACGGCAAAGAAGGTCAGCCACCGCACGGACAAATACCGCTGGGCAATCGCGGCAGGCGCGTCCGGTTTCATCTTTATCAACCAGAATCCCGGCCAGTTGCGGATCACCGGCAGCCTCTTTCCGAACGCGCCGATTCCCGGCATCGGCGTCTCGTGGGAGACGGGCAATGCCATCCTCCGCCTCGCCAAACACGGCGACCACCCGACACTGCATATTAAGGACACCGGCACAAGCCAGCGCGTCACGACGAATAATGTTGTCGGCGAACTGCCCGGCGACGGCTCGACGGACGAATTCATCATCACCGGCGCGCACTACGACGCACACGACATCGCTGATGGCGCGGGCGACGACGGCACGGGCACCTGCACGTTGGTCGAGTCCGGTCGCGCGCTCGCCAATGTCCGCGACCGGCTCGTGCGCGGCATCCGCTTCGTCGCCTTCGCTGCCGAGGAGGTCGGGCTGTACGGCGCATGGGCGCACCGCGACCAGCACGCCGACGAGTTGGGGCGCGTGCGCTACATGCTCAACCTCGATGGCGCGGGGCAGGGTGGCGGCGGCGCGGAGGTCGTCTCGCTGACCGGCACGCCGGAACTCGTTCCCTTCTTCGGCGGTCTCGCGGACGAATTCGCGTACAAATTCGATGCCGTGGATCGCTTCGCCGGGCACTCCGACCACTTCCCGTTCACGCTCGCGGGCGTCCCGGCCGGCACGCTCTCCAGTCGCGATGCGCGGCAAGGAATGATCGGTCGCGGCTGGGGCCACACCGAGGCGGATACCGTGGATAAAGTATCGCCACGCGGTTTGCAGATGGCGGCGATCCTCACCGTGCGCATCCTGCTCCGACTGAGCGTGACGCCCGATGCGGCGTGGCCCGGCCGCCACCGGACGTCGGAGGAGTTGCGTCAGCAGGTTGCGGAGAACGACTACACGGAATCCCTGACGCGGTCGGGCCGCCTCCCGTAATCTTCATGGTCGCGGACAGGAGTGCGGTGAGGGCAAGTTTTTTCGCCTGTCATCACCGCGAAAACCGTGTTTTTTGTACATTCGGGTGCGGTGGCCCTTGACGCCCTGCATCTTCTCCCGTACACTCCCGTGCCAATACCGCACGAAAAGGGACCGGTACGTGAGCGAATACGTGCGGGCGTTCCTAATTGTATCGTTGGAAAGAGGAAAGAGGGCATGGGCAAGTACATCATCCGACGGCTGATCACGGCGGTGCCGACCTTGATCGCCATCTCGATCGTCCTCTTCGGCATCATCTCCCTCGCGCCCGGTGATCCGCTCGCCCAGTTTGCCGCCGATCCGC
>JBPCPB010000032.1:0-4785 GCA_050999735.1 Thermomicrobiales bacterium
CCCCCCCGCCCCCAACAACACCTCCCCCCCCCCCCTCCCCCCCCCCCCCCCCCCCCCCCCCCCGCGATCCCGAACCCCCTCCCACCACCGAGAGAATCCACCTTGCGCCCATCGCCAACGCGGTGAAGGATGCGGGGACTGATCCACGCCTGCCACACGAGCCACGCGAGCGTCACTGCCCACAGTCCCGCACCTTCGGGTCGGGTGAGGTACGCGCACGCAAAAAGCAGACTCGCCCACGTCCATCGCCCGCGCAGCACGAGGCAGATCGCGAGGACGAGCAGTAGCGCGAAGAGGTGCGTTTCCAATCCAATCGCCGCGAAAAAGGCGAACCAGCCGCAGATTGCCAGTAGGAGACTCGGCGTCGCGCGGAGCAGGCCGGGTGCATCGGGCAGAATGAGCGTTGTCAGCCAGTAAGTGGCGATGACGACACCGAGCGACGCGCCGATGGAGATCACTTTCGCCATTGTCACGAGCGGCAGGCCGATTTTCGCGCATCCGGCGAGTAGTACGGTGAGCAGGAAATTCGTATATCCCTCGACGGGCTTCTCACCGGGATTGAAGCGGAGGCCAGCGCCATCCGCGAGGTTTTGCGCGTACCGCAGCGTGATATGCGTATCGTCGTAGAGCCGACCGAACATCCGATGCGATGCGTACAGTGCGTAGCCGAGAGCAATCAGCACGGCAATGCCGAGAACGAACCGCCCATCGAACCGTGCCAGCGCGCGCATCCACGGCCGCGCGACGAGTGACCGCCGCCAGACGACGAGCGCCGCGACGAGTGCCGCGACCGTGAAGCCGACGACTGCCTCTGCCTGCTGCCCCGGATCATCCGCGCGGCGGAGCGCGAGAAAGATTGACGCGACGAGCACCGGGCAGTACGCCGCCACAACGAGGGGCAGAATCGGCGGCGCGGCGGAGAGCAGCACGAGCGTCAGCGCAACCGCCATGCCCAATACAAGAAGCAATGCGAGCACGGGCGGCACAACCGGGCCGAAGCGCAATGGGTTTGTGAAAACGATGATTTGTTCGACGGCCACGCCGAGCGCGCGATTCTCTTTCGGCGGCACGGCGGTATCAGAGGGTTCAATCGCGAGGTCGGCAGTCGTGGCCGGATTCAGCGAGCCGCCGTCGGTCGGCAACCGGACGGGATAGGTCACGAAGGCGCTTCCGCTCTGTACATGCACTGAGGCGCTTGGCTGACCGGATAGCCCGAGACCAACGCGCGGCGGGACGCTGCCCGGTCGGTTGCCGGAGAGTACGACATCCGCCTCGCCGGGGAAGACGCCCTGCGGTAGCCGGACAAACGCCTGCCCGGTCGTCCACCGATAGGTGAACCCGCCCTTGCCTTCGGGGTCGTAGAAGCCGCGCATCGAGGCGGCATCGCCCGGCGCGCCGACATGGACGGTGTGGCGATAGGGAACTTGAAAGAGGGCGGTGACCGTTGCCAGCGCGAGTAGGCAAAGCAGCAAAAATAGACCGGCCTTCGCCCGCATCGTGGACGGCGACCAGCGGAGGAGCGTGGCGAATCGTCCCGCGCCGCGCTGCCGTTCAACCGTGGTCGTGCTCATTCCCCATCCTGTATCGCGCGCGTCTCGATCATCCCCCTGCCGCGTGGCATTGTAGCATGCGCGCCTGCCGCGTTCGGCATGCGTGCGTGCTATCATTTCGGGCAGACGTGCCGGGACGATGCGTGGAATAAAAGGAGCGACCGTGACGACGAGCACCCCGACCGGCGCATCAGCGCTGATTGACGCACTGGCGGCGCAGGGTATCACGCATCTCTTCGGCATCCCCGGCGTGCATACGCTCCTGCCGTACGATTTGCTGCACGATCACCCGACGATCCGCCCGGTCGTCACGCGGCATGAAGGCGCCGCGGGTTTCGCTGCGGACGGCTACGCCCGCGCAACGGGCAATCCCGGCGTTTGCCTCGTCGTTCCCGGCCCTGGCACCACAAATCTCGCTACCGCCGCGCTCGTCGCGAAGAGCGATAGCGTGCCGCTTGTATTAATTACCGCCGCCGTGCCGGACGCGCTCGACGGCCGCTATGCCATTCACGAACTCGACATCGCCGCCTTCATGCGCCCGCTCGTCAAAATGCAAATCGTTGTCCGCCATGCGATCGGGATTACTGATGCAGTGATCAACGCACTCGCGATTGCGCGGACGGAACCGCCCGGCCCGGTCCATCTCCTCATCCCCTACGACTTCTTCGCCCGGAAAGAGACAGGTGGGATTGAACAGGTTGAGCGATCAATGAGCGAACACGTTCCAAAGGAGATCGCCGCCGTGCCTGATAGCGCTGCACTCGAACGCGCATTGTCCCTCCTGCAGGGCGCGAAAGCGCCGCTAATCTACGCGGGGCATGGCGTCGTGCGAGCCGGAGCAGGCGGAGCGCTTGTGGCGTTGGCAGAGGCATTGGGCGCGCCGGTGATCACCTCAAACAAGGCGCGTGGGATTATCCCGGAGGATCATCCACTTGCCGTTGGCGTTCCAAGCATGGCGGGCGTCGCCGCCATTGCCCGGGACGCCGATGTCTGCCTCGCGCTCGGCACGCACTTCAATGAGTACACGACGCTGACGTGGAAGACGCCGCTTCCGGCGAATCTCATCCGGGTAGACCGCGACCCCGCCGCCCTCGCGATGAATTATCCGGCTGCCGTCGCGATCAATGGCGATGTCGCGCATGTCCTCGATTGGCTGCTGGAACGCCTCCCGGCAGACCGCGCGCCGTCCGCATTGGTCGCCATGGCTATTGCCCTCCATGAACGCCGTCGCACAATGCTCGATCCATTCATGGCGGACAACCGCGATCCCGCGCCGCCGTTCCACCCGCGTTTCGTCGCGCGGCTGCTTCGCGAGGCATTCCCGCCCGACAGTATCGCCACGTCGGACGGCTCCGCGACGGAATCGTGGCTGTACGAACCCGGCTTTGCCGCCACCCGCCCCGGTTCGGTTTTCGTGCCGGAGGTGCAGCAGACGATGGGCTACGCAGTCGGCGCGGCGCTCGGCGCGGCGCTCGGTGCGCCGGAGCGGTCGGTGGTCGCGGTTGTCGGCGACGGCAGCCTGATGATGACGCTCGGCGAACTGGCGACGATTGCGGCGATGCATGTGCCCGTCACCATCGCGGTCTTCAACGACGGTCAGTACAACGCGCTCCGCGTGCGGCAGGAGGCGATCTTCGACCGACGATTCGTTGGCACCGACCTGGGCACACTGGATTATGCCCAGGTCGCACGCGGTCTCGGTATGCGCGGCGAGAAAATCGTCTCGGCAGCGCAGTTGCGGCAGTGCATTCGGGATGCGGCGGCGCGGCGAGAACCGCTCCTGCTCGACATCCCGATCACGCCGGAACCACTCTCCGAACGCTACACCGCCGTCATCGAAGCGGGCGACTAAGAGATACGAAGGGGGATTTGAACCGCCAATACTGCCCAGAGGGCACCCGCAAGGACACAAGAAGAGGGAGATAGCACAGAGACCACAGAGGACGCAGAGGACACAGAGGAATCTTTTTGTTTCTCTTCTCTGTGCTCTCTGTGTTCTCCGTGTCCTCTGTGCTTGATGTTTCTCTTGGCGGTTCAGAAGAGCATCCTCGATCAGAAGAGTGGGAGGAAGACCCGATGGCCGAACAATTGTTGACGATTCAGGAACGAGCGGATGCACCGAACGTGCCGGGGCCAACGCAGGCATTGGCAGAATTCGCCGCTGAGACAACCTACGACGATCTGCCCGCAGCAGTGATCGAAGAGGCGAAGCGGGCGATCCTCGATTGGTTCGGCTCGATGCTGGCGGGCGCGCTCGAACCACCGGCGCGCATCGCGCGGTCGGTCGCGGATTTGCTTGGTACATCCGATGACGCGACGCTCTTCCCGCACGGTCGCTCGTCCGCTGGCGGGGCCGCCTTCGGCAATGGCGTCGCCTCGCACATTCTGGAGTTCGATGACGTCCATAAGGGGTCAACGATGCACGCGGCAGCGCCGATTCTGCCCGCCGCCTTCGCAGTCGCGGAACGTGAACACGCTGATGGCCGGGCGGTTCTCCGCGCAACCGTACTCGGCTACGAGGCGGGGCTGCGGGTTGGTGAGGCAGTCAATCCGAGCCACTACGCGTTCTGGCACCCGACCGGCACCGCCGCGACCTTCGGCGCGGCCGTCGCGGCGGGCACGCTCCTCGGTTTGGATGCGACGCGGGTGCGCGACGCGCTCGGGAGCGCGGGCACGCAGGCGGCGGGACTCTGGGAGTTTAACGCGGACGGCGCGATGAGCAAACACTTGCATCCGGGGAAAGCTGCCATGAACGGCATCCTTGCCGCCGATTTGGCGCAGCGCGGCTTTACCGCCGCCACGCGGATTCTCGAAGGCGAGCGCGGCTTCTTCCGCGCGATGAGCAGCGGCTACGACGCGAGCCGGATCACGTCCGGTCTCGGCTCGCAATGGAAGATCAGCGAGAACTGCTACAAACTCCATTCCTGCTGCGGCCACACGCACACGGCGATTGACACGGCGCAAGACCTGCGCGCCCGGCAAGGATGGCAGGGCGACGAGACCGTGCGGGACATTGCGGCGATCGAGATCGCGCTCTATGGACCGGGATACGATGTCGTGCGCCGCCTCATCCCACACACACCGTATCAGGCGAAATTCAGCGTTTCCTACTGCGTCGCCGCCGCGCTCGTCGAGGGTGTCGTTGGTTTGGAACAGTTCGATGCGGCGCGTTTCGATGCCGACGGTGTGCGCCATCCGGCCATCGCGGCATTGCTCGACCGGACGACGGTACGCG
>JBPCPB010000058.1:0-13079 GCA_050999735.1 Thermomicrobiales bacterium
GTAGCGCGATGTCCAGCGAGACCGCACCGTTCGCGCTGAGCACGTCGCCATGCACGCGCGTGTACGGCGCGGAGGCGAGGTCCGTGCCGCTCCCCCAGCGGATCATCTCGCGATCCAGCCCGGCGCGTGGCGAGCGGGTCGTCGAGAGGAAGGCGATCGCCTCCAGAATCGTGGACTTGCCGCTCCCATTCGCGCCCGTAATGACGAGACCGCGCGCCGGAATATCCAGCGCGAGGTGGCGATAGCAACGGAACTCTTCGAGCAGCAGTGCGGTGAGGTGCATATTTCCCCGGTTCTTCCCGCACCGCCGCAAATGCTGAACCACCAATGCGTCAAGGAGGGGATAAAGCATAGAGACCACAGAGGACACAGAGCGCACAGAGAAAATAAGAATAGAAAGGTCTCTCTGTGCCCTCTGTGCTCGGCCCTTCTTGGCGTCCTTGGCGTCTTGGCGGTTCGTCTCCAGATCGTCTACTGCGCGAGGTGCATCGGCATGATGACGTAGACGGCGTCGTTCGTGCCGACCGGACGCAGGACACCGGCGTTGTTCGGCCCCTGCATTTCCAGCGCCATCTGCTGCGATTTCGTCGCGTTCATGACATCGGAGAGATAGCGGACGTTGAAGGCGATCACGCCCGCCGGGCCTTCGACACTGGCATCAACATCGCTGAGGTTGTCGCCCACTTCGGCGGCATTGGCGCTGACTTGCAAGGTGCCCGTGCTGAACTCTTCCTCGCCCTTCAGCACGGAGACCTTGACGACATCGTTGTTCTCGCGCGCGAAGATATTGGCGCGGCGGATCGCGCCGAGAAAACCCTCGCGGCTGGCGACGGCGCGCGTATTGTAGGATTTCGGCACCAGTTGGCGCACTTCGGGGAAGGTGCCGTCAATCAGCCGCGAGACGAACTCGACGCTGCCGGAGCGGCACATCAGTTGATTGCGATTGGTCGTCACCGTCATCTCGACCGGCTCCTCGCTGTCGCCGAGAACGCGCGCCAGTTCGGTCATCGCCCGAGCGGGTACGATCACGGAAACCGGCTCGTTGACGGGAGCGGCGAGTTCGCCATCGCGGACACCGAGGCGGAAGCCATCGGTCGCGGCGAGGGAGATCGTTTGCCCCTCGACTTTGACATGAATACCTGCGAGGACGGGGCGGCTGTCGTCGGTCGCGGCTGCGAAGGAAATCTGCGCGATCATGTCCTTGAGCAGTGTGCCGTCAACCGTGATCGTCGGGCCGTTGCCGTCGCCGATCGAGGGGATCGCCGGGAAGTCCTCGGCGTCAATGCCGCGAATCGTCGAACGATTCCGCCCGCAATTGAGGGTCAGCGCGAGGCGGCTGTCTACCGAGAGCGAGACCGTCTCCGACGGGAGCGTATTGACCCACTCGGTGAGGGACTTTGCCGGAATCGTCACTGCGCCATCCTGCGCGACGGTGCAGGAGACCCACGCCGTAATCGCCAGTTCCAGATTCGTCGCGGCGAGTTTCAGTTTGCCGTTTTCCGTCATGAGCAGGATGTTGTTCAAGACCGGCAACGTCGTCTTCGACGCCACCGCACGCATTACTTGCCCAAGCGCGCGATGCAGATTCTCCTGCGAGACCGAAACTTTCATGCCACCACTGGCGGGAATGTCATGCTCAACCGTCGCCACCGCGACCTCCGTTGCCTCGAACAAATCAACCATTTTCACTGTCCCCCACGTTGCGCGAAAATCCCCGTCCGTATTGTACGTACACTGTACACGACATCGGACGCGCACGCAAGGGGTTTGCGCGCCGAAATGATACAATCCATCGGGCGGACGGTCAAAGCGAAGGGCACTGCATGGCGACGATAACGGAGCAGCATGGCGCGCGAGGCATACCGAGCGTCAGCGCGATCCTGCATGACCCCGTCGTGCGTGCGGCTGCGGCGGGCATCGCGGAGCCGTATCGCGTTGCCGTCATTCGCACGGTTGTCGAAGCAGAGCGCGCCCGGGTCCGCGCGGGCGGCAGTGCGGATCGCGCGCGAATCATTGACGGCGTGTGTGGGGCGCTCACCCAATTATCGCAGCCTCGTCTCACGCCGATGATCAATGCGACCGGCGTTATCCTCCACACGAATCTTGGGCGCGCGCCGGTGAGCCACGCGGCGGCGGCGGCGATGCAGGCGGTCGCGGCGTCTTATGTTCCGCTTGAAATGGAGCGAGAAACGGCGGCGCGCGGCGGTCGGATGGCGGAACTGGACGCGCTCTTGCACGCGCTCACGGGCTGCGAGGCGGCGCTCGTCGTCAACAATAATGCGGCGGCGACGATGCTCGTGCTCGCCGCCGTCCTTCGCCCGGATCGCACAGAGGTTCTGGTATCGCGCGCCGAAGCGGTCGAGATCGGCGGATCGTTTCGCATCCCGGACATTCTGCGGCAAAGCGGTGCGACGCTCGTTGATGTCGGCACGACGAATCGCACGTATTACAGCGATTACGAGCGGGCGCTATCACCGCAGACAGCAGCCATCCTGAAGGTTCACACCAGCAATTTCCGTGTCCAGGGGTTCGTCCATGCGACGACGGCGGGTGAACTCGTGCCACTGGCGGAGGCGCGCGGTATCCCGGTGATTGACGATCTCGGCAGTGGCGCGCTCGTGGATACCACGACGTTCGGCCTCGCCGCCGAACCGACGTTGCAGGCGAGTGTCGCGTCCGGCGCGCATCTGATCTGCGCGAGTGGTGACAAGTTGCTCGGTGGCCCACAAGGGGGCATCATCCTCGGCCGGCGCGCATGGGTCGCCCGGTGCGCCGCGCATCCATTCGCGCGCGCGGTGCGGGCGGACAAAACGACGCTTGCCGGCCTCAGCGAGACATTGCGTCACTATCTGCGCGATGAGCACCGCGCGCAGATCCCGGTCTGGCGGATGATCGCGACGGAGGCGGAAACGCTGTATAGCCGCTGCGAGGAACTGCGCACTCGGCTCGCCAGCGCGGGCGTGCCGGTTGCGGTGCGTTCGTCGGTCGCCACCATCGGCGGCGGCTCCGTGCCCGGCGCGGCATTACCATCCTTCGCGCTCGCGCTCGATGCAGACGCCGCACGCGCACGCGGCCTGTCGCTCGACGCGGTCGCGCGCGCGTTGCGCCTCGGCAGACCGCCGGTCATCCCGCGCGTCGAGCACGATGCAATCTGGCTCGACCTGCGCACGGTTTTCCCAGAGGACGATGACGCGCTGTTGCAGGCGATTTCTGCACAGCTCGACGGATTCGCGGATGACTCCCGCAGGATGTAAAGGACTGCCATGCCTCCACCTGATCGTTCCATCTCATCGGTCGGACCGACCCCGTTCGACGAACTCAACAATCTTCTCAAAGGTTTCATCCACCGTGTCACGGACATTCTCGGTGACGACTTCCTCGGCGCCTACTTGCAAGGCTCATTCGCCGTCGGCGATGCCGACATGCATAGCGACTGCGATTTCCTCGTCGTAACCCACGGGCCGCTCACACCAGCGCACGAAGCACGTCTCCGGCAGCTCCATGACGAAATCCCCACCCGGCCGGGCCACTGGACCCGTCATCTCGAAGGCTCCTACCCTCCGAAGGACGAACTGCGAACCCTCGACGGTCTTGGGAGGAGGTGGCTGTACATCGACCATGGCTGGCGGGAGATGCAGTGGTCAACCCACTGCAACACCGAGGTGGTGCGGTGGTCGCTGCGCGAGCACGGCATCACGCTGGCCGGTCCTGATCCCCGGGATCTGGTCAACGAGATCAGCCCAGCGGTACTCCGCGCCAGGATGCGCCAGTACGCGGTGACCTTCCTGCCCGACCTGTTTACCTGGCTCGACTTCGACACCGCCTGGGCCCAGCGGTATGCGGTGGCGACCTTCTGTCGCATCCTCCACACCATCGACTCGGGCCGGGTGGAATCGAAGAAGGCCGCGATGCTCTGGGCAATCAACAACCTCGATCCCACCTGGCGATCCTTGATTCAGCAGAGCCTCGACGACCGCCCGCTCGGATGGGACCCAGACGCGCCGCCACGACCAGGCTCCGCCGAAGCGACGCTTGCCTTCGTCGCCTACGCCGAGAAGCGAGCGACAACAAACTGAGCGACGGGCTCGGCCCGACAAACCTGGTCAGAGCATACCCAACGTCTATTTGTAGTAGCGTTGGCAAGAAAACCGTATCGGCGGGCAGGAGATTGACGGGTGACCTTCCTTCCAGAGGGTGCCCACATTCGCATTGGCGGTTTTAGGCGCGGGGCGAGCGCAGATCCCTGAATACACTACTGCGGGGCGGGTAGAGTTTCAGGAGTTCGGCGAGGCGCGTCATTTCGGCGGCGTAGTAGCGCATCATTTCCGGGTCGCCGTTCGCCCGCGCGTCTTCGAGCAACCCGCGTGATTCCTCGATGCGGACTTTTGCGTAGTCATGCAGGACGTTGCGCAGCAGCGCCTCGGCTTCCGCGACGATCTGACCGATATACCAGGTCTCCTGTTTTTCCGTGTACGTTAGCAACTGTTCGAGATTTTCCGCGAGTACGTCGGGGAGGTTTTCGCGTACGGCATCGGTGTCCAGATAGGCCGTCTCATCCTTCGCGAGCATGACGAGTGTCTCCCAGATCGCCCGATGAAAGGCGTCGGTGAACACATCGGCCGCTTCGTCGGGTGCGGTGGCGAGCAGATCGGGCATCGCCTTCGGGTGGCGTACCAGTAACGAGAGCAAATACTCTTCGCGCGTCGGCCCCATCCGTCGTGTCGCCGTTGCAGCGTCGGTCGCGCGTGCCGCCGGGCGTGCCGCCTGGCGGAGGGCGCTGGCGATGAACATCTCACTGACGCCGAGCGAGCGGGCGAGGATGCTGACATAGACATCACGCTCGACGCGATCGGCGAGTTCGGGGATCAGCGGCGCGATCTGGTTGATAATCGCGGTCTTCCCGTGGCCGGTGCGCGTGTCACCCGCCGCGATCGCCGCGCGAATGACGTAATCGAGGACAGGTTCAGCGGCAGCGATCAAGGGCGGCCAGGCGCTCGGATCGGTGCGGATGAACTCGTCCGGGTCCTTGCCGGAGGGCACGGTCAGGACATTGATTTGCACCGAGAGGCGCCGTTGCGTCCGGACGAGACCGCGCGCGTCCACGACGTATTCCGCGTCATCGCCAACGGCATTCCGCAGCGTATCCACCGCGCGCAGCATCGCCAGTTGACCGGCGGCATCGGCATCGAGGGCGAGGACGATGCGCGGTGCCAGTCGCTTGACCAGCCCAACCTGCTGCTCGGTCAGTGCCGTACCCATCGTTGCCACGACGTTGCGATAGCCAAACTGATGCGCCGTCAGAGCGTCAACATATCCCTCAACAATCACCACTTCCTGTTGTTTGCGGATATGGTCGGTGGCGCGGTCAATCCCATAGAGCAGATGGCTTTTATCGAAGAGCGGCGATTGCGGCGTGTTGAGGTATTTCGGCTGCTGCTCGTCGGAGAGCGCCCGGCCGCCGAAACCAACGACGCGCCCTTGCCGGTCGCGGATCGGGAAGAGAAACCGCCCGCGAAAGCGGTCATAGGGACCCTTACCGCCATCGCGCTGCGAGAGCAGGCCGATTTCCAGCGCGTCATCGAGATTGTATTCGCGCCCGCGCAGGTGGCGGGTGAGCACTTCCCATTCGTCGGGCGCGTAGCCGAGTTGGAACTCCTCGGCAATCTCCGGCGAGATGCCGCGCTTCTCGAGATAGGCACGGCCCGGCTTGCCTTGCGGATGGACGTTGAGGATGTGCTGATAAAAGAAGGCGGCCGCTTCGTTGAGGGCGAGCAGACGTTCCCGCCGCTCCTCCTGTTCGGTGCTCGTCTTCTTTTCCGGCGTACGGATGAGGGCGACACCGGCGCGCTCGGCGAGCAATGTCAGGGCGTCCTTGAAGTCGAGATTTTCGACCTTCATGATAAACGTGAAGATGTCCCCACCCTCGTTACTACCGAAATCGTGCCACCGACCTTTTTCCGGTGTGACGATGAATGACGGCGTTCGCTCCGTTCGAAACGGCGATAACCCCTTCAAGGACCTGCCACTCTTCTTCAATTGGACGTATTGGCCGACGACCTCGGCGATGTCAAGCCGCTCACGAATTTGCCGGATCGCGTCGTCGCTTGCCATACTGCTCCTCATAACTCTTTCATACGAGACACACCGTGATACGTGCGTAGGGGCGATTCGTGAACCGACCTCTTTGGGTTGTTACGGCTCTCGCCATGCACAGAGATACTGAGACCGAGACGGGGGAGGGCGGTTCACGAACCGCCCCTCCGAAGCAAAGCCCGACTGACAGGACAGTATACGGCATTTTCCGTACATTGCGAAGCGAAGACCGATCATTCGCGATACGTGGCTATTTGTCGCCGTCATTCCCCGTGATGACGGCTTGCGCGGCGGCGAGGCGGGCGATGGGCACGCGGAAGGGCGAGCAGGAGACGTAATCAAGCCCGATCCACTCGCAGAATGCGACCGATGATGGTTCGCCGCCGTGCTCGCCGCAGATGCCGACTTTGAGGCCCGGTTTCGTCTTGCGACCGAGTTGCGTGCCCATTTCGACCAGTTTCCCGACGCCCTCCTGGTCGAGCACCTGGAAGGGATCGGCGGGCAGGATGCCCCGATCAACGTAGAGCGGCAGGAACCGCCCCGCGTCATCACGGCTGAGACCGAAGGTCGTCTGCGTCAGGTCGTTCGTGCCAAAGGAGAAGAAGTCCGCCTGCGCGGCGATCTCGTCCGCGATCAACGCGGCGCGCGGCAATTCGATCATCGTGCCGATTGTGTACGGGACGCGCGCGCGCGCCTCCGTGAAGATTGCCTCAATCGTTTCGGTGATTAGCGCGCGCTGCCGTGTCAGTTCTTCCACCGTGCTAACGAGCGGCACCATGATCTCTGGCTCGACATGGACGCCTTCCTGTGTCGCGGCAAGCGCGGCTTGGATGATCGCGCGCGCCTGCATCCGGGTGATTTCGGGATACTGGATCCCGAGGCGACAACCGCGGAAGCCGAGCATCGGGTTCGCTTCGTGGAGTGCGTTGACCTTGTCCCGCACCGTCTGAACGGGAATGCCCAACTTGGTCGCCAGGTCCGCCTGCTCTTCCGGCGTGTTGGGCAGGAACTCATGGAGGGGCGGATCGAGCGTGCGGATCGTCACGGGGTAGCCGTCCATCGCGCGGAAGATGCCAAGAAAATCCTCGCGCTGGAGTGGCTCGATCTCGGCCAGCGCCTTTTCGCGCTCTTCAAGCGCGGTGGCAAGAATCATCGCGCGCATCGCGTCAATGCGGTTCCCCTGGAAAAACATGTGTTCGGTGCGGCAGAGGCCGATTCCTTCGGCGCCGAACGCGCGTGCGGCCGTGGCATCCTGCGGCGTGTCGGCATTGGCGCGCACTCTCAGCCGCCGTTCCGCGTCGGCCCAGCCAATCAACGTCGCGAGGTCGCCACCGACAGTTGGCTCGATTGTCGGCACCTTGCCGAGCAGCACATTCCCGGTCGCGCCATCAATCGTGATGAAGTCGCCAACGCGGAAGGTGAATTCCGCGACATGCACTTCGCCCTTGGCGTAATCAATTTGCAGCGCGGTGCAGCCGGAGACACACGGCTTGCCCATCCCGCGCGCGACGACCGCCGCGTGCGAGGTCATCCCGCCGCGCGCCGTCAGAACGCCCTGCGCCGCGACCATGCCGTGGAAATCCTCGGGGCTTGTCTCGATCCGCACGAGGATGACGGGTTCGCCCGCCTGGCCGCGTTGCTGCGCTTCGTCGGGATCGAAGACGACTTTGCCCGTCGCCGCGCCGGGTGAGGCGGGCAAACCCGTGGCAAGCACCTGCACCCGCGCGCTGGGGTCAATCGTTGGGTGCAGCATCTGATCGAGTTGCGCGGGTTCGACGCGGCTAACGGCCTCGCGCTCGCTGATCAGGCCCTCGTTCGCCAGATCAATGGCGATCTTGACCGCCGCGGCGCCCGTGCGCTTGCCGTTGCGGGTTTGCAACATGAAGAGTTCATGGTGCTGGATGGTGAATTCGAGGTCCTGCATGTCGCGATAGTGCCGTTCAAGGCGCTCGGCGATGCCGACCAGTTGCGTGTATGCCTCATGGAGCGCCGGATCGTCGCCCATCTCGTGGACGGGCTTCGGCGTGCGTACCCCCGCGACGACATCCTCGCCCTGGGCATTCGGCAGGTATTCACCGAATAACCCCGGCTCGCCGGTGTTCGGGTTTCGCGTGAAGCAGACGCCCGTCGCGCAGTCGTCGCCGAGGTTGCCGTAGACCATGGACTGGATGTTCACCGCCGTGCCGAGATCGTCCGGGATGTTGTTCTGGCGGCGGTAACGGATCGCGCGCTGGTTGTTCCATGACCGGAAGACGGCTTCGATCGCCATTTTCAATTGGTCGAGCGGGTCGTCGGGGAAGTCCACGCCGCTCTCTCGCCGCACAATCACCCGGAACTCATCGGCGAGCGCTTTGAGCGCATCCGCCGGGATCTCCGTATCGCTCGATACATTGAGCCGCCGCTTGACACGATCGAGCGCGTCCTCGAACAGCTCGCTATTCACGTCGAGCACGACCTTGCCGAACATCTGAATCAGCCGCCGCATGCAGTCGTAGGCGAAGCGTGGGTCGCCCGTCTCCGCGATCAGACCGGCAAGCGAGGTCGGTGACAAGCCGAGGTTAAGGATCGTGTCCATCATGCCCGGCATGGAGAATTTCGCGCCGCTGCGGACGGAGACGAGGAGCGGCTTTGTCTCCCCGCCGAACGTCCGGCCCATCTGCCGCTCGACTTCCTTCAGGCCGTCCAGTGTTTGCTCCCACAGTCCATCCGGGAGCGTGCCGCCGACCTCGAAGTAGGCGTTGCATGCTTCGGTCGTGATCGTGAATCCGGGCGGGACGGGCAAGCCCGCATTGGTCATCTCGGCAAGGTTCGCGCCCTTGCCGCCGAGAAGATCGCGCTGCCCGGCATCACCATCCCGGAAGAGGTACACCCAACGCGTCGCCGTCATCACCATACGCTCGCTCCGTTCGCTTCAGTGCTGAGTGCCGAGTGCTGAAGCATCATGCGTTAGACATCGCATGTATTGCTCGCATGAATAGAATACTCCCGTAACCCCAGTTGTGGCATACTATGCGTAATGAAGATGAAGCGAGAAGGTAACACGTCTACGATAATTGGAGCAGGGATATGACCAAGCGACCTGCTATCAGGGCAGAAATCCGGTTTTGTCGATGGTCGCACGCCGGAGGGAATTTGGTGCTGCTGGCTACCCTGCCGCTGCTCCTCAGTGCGTGCGCCTTCGGTGGGGAGGCCCGCCAAGACATACCCACCCCTGCGCCGACGGTAACGGCAGCGCCCACGCCGCTCTCGCTTTCCTCTCCGACCGGGACAGCGGTAAGCGTCGGCGTATCTTCAGCGACCGCCGAATCGCCCGAAACCGCGACACCGAGCACTCCCTCGAACGTTTATCTAGCGCCTGAACTCGCCCGCGCTCTGGGAACGACCGAAGCCTTCCTCCGTGCATACAATGCTGGACAGCACGACACCGCCCTCGCGCTCCTCACTGAGGATAGCACACTCTACGACTGTGACTACGATACGGGCAGTGCGATCGAGGCGGTCGGCAAGGACCAGGCGAGCGCATGGCTGCAAGCGCGGATCGCGGATCACGACCAACTGGTGGTAGCGGAGTTGTTCTACGGCCCGACGGCATGGCGTGAGCCGTCTACAGGGATCATCGCCATCGCTGCCGTGTACGAGCGGCGGACCAGCGATACCGTGCGTGCCCTCGGCTTTCCCGACGGTGTCAAGAAGAACCCGAGCAAAGTCATCCTCACGAAAACCGGTGAGCAGATTCGCAACTTCACCGGCGGCAGCCCAGGGGGTTGCCACCCCAGCGCGCCGTGAATTCTTCCCAATAGTTCGCTAGTGGCGCTTCTCGATGCGCGCGAGGGAGGCCATCAGTTTCTTGACGCCCGCGCCGACGAAGGCAATCGTCACTTCCTGGTCGTCGCCAAGATCACGGACCGTGACCACCGCGCCGTCACCGAACTTTGGGTGCGAGACGCGATCACCGGCGCGGAAGCCCACCCCCTGACCCCCTCCCGACGCGGGAGGGGGAACACGTTCGCGCCCATTCCCATTGCTCCCCTCCCGTTTCGGGAGGGGCTGGGGGTGGGTCTCCCATCGCGTCGCCTGATTCTGTGGCGGGGAGGCAGCGGGCAAGCGGCGCACGGCGGAGCCGGTCTCCTCGATGATGTCCGGCGGAATCGAGTCCACGAAGCGTGACCGGGTCGCGTACTGCTCGTTGCCCCACACCGTACGCTTGAAGACGTGGGAGATGTAGAGCCGTTCCTTGGCGCGGGTGATACCGACGAAAAAGAGCCGTCGCTCCTCCTCCAGTTCGGCGGCGCTCTCCTGCGACCGGGAGTGCGGCAGGATATTCTCCTCCGCGCCGACGATAAAGACGACGGGAAACTCCAGCCCCTTCGCGGCATGGAGCGTGATCAGCGTTGCCTTCTCGGTGTCGTCCGCCGTCCGATTATACATATCCTGGTCGGAGACGAGCGCCGCTTCTTCGAGGAAGGTAGCGAGCGCCTGCGACGGGTCGAGCGTTTCGTAGTCCGCGACGACCGTACGGAGTTCGTTGACGTTTTCCACGCGGTCGGCCTCATCAATGCCCGCTTCTTCGAGCATGCGCAGATAGCCGGAACGCTCCATCAGCACATCGTAAAAGGTGACGATACTGGCGTCGAGCATCGTCGCGCGCATACCGGCGACGAAGCGCGCGATGTCGGCGAGACCGGCGGCGGGCCGCCCGCTGACCGGCGGCAGCGGTTCCATCCCTTCGACAAGCGCGCGACAGCCGGCGACGGCAGAAGTGTTGTGCGCGCGTGCCCAGGCATTCAGGGCGGCGACCGATTGCTTGCCGATGCCCCGGCCAAGCGGTGTGTTGTCAATGATCCGCTCAAATGCCGCGCCATCCGAGGGATTATGCACGAGCCGCATCAGCGCGAGGACATCCTTAACTTCTTTTCGCTCGTAGAACCGCGTGCCGCCGATCAGTTGATACGGCAGTCCGAAGCGGATGCACGCCTCCTCCATGATCCGGCTCTGCGCATTCGTCCGGTACATCACCGCGCAGTCGTTCGTGTGGTAGCGCCCCACCGTCACGAGCCGCTGGATCTCCTGCACGACGAACTGCGCCTCCTGTCCCTCGTCGTAATGCTCGCGGATCGAGATCGCGGCGCCCTCGTCGTTCTCGGTAATCAGTTGTTTCTGCTTGCGCTGCGTGTTCATGCTGATGACGGCGTGTGCCGCGTCCACAATCCGTTTCGTGGAGCGATAATTCTGCTCGAGGAGGATCGTCTTCGCCTTCGGGAAATCGCGCTCGAAGTCGAGAATATTGCGGATATCGGCCTGGCGCCAGCCATAAATGCTCTGATCGGGGTCGCCGACGACGCAGAGGTTCTGATGCTTCGCCGCCAGTTCCTTCACCAGACGATACTGGACATGATTCGTGTCCTGGTATTCGTCAACATGGATGTACCGATAGCGGCGTTGATAGCGGTCGAGGACATCCTCCTGCGTGGTGAGGAGCCGGAAGGTCATCAGGAGTAAGTCATCGAAATCGAGCGCGTTGTGGAGCCGCAGCAGCCGTCGATAGACCGGATAGACGCGCCCGGCGACCTCCTCCCAATAGGATGAGGCGAGTCCCGCGAACTCGTCCGCTGTCACGCCATTGCTTTTGGCCGCCGAGATCGTACTGAGGATCGTGCGCGGGCCGTACTGCTTGGGGTCGAGGTTGAGATCGCGGAGTGCCTGCTTCATCACGCTGATCTGATCGGCGTCGTCGTAGATCGTGAAGTCCTGGGCGATGCCGATCCGCTCGCCATCCCGCCGCAGGACGCGCGCGCAAAAGGCGTGGAACGTGCCGACCGTGAGGCCGTTGATCTGCGCGCCGACGAGCCGTTCGAGCCGGTCGCGCATCTCCTTCGCCGCTTTGTTCGTGAAGGTGACGGCGAGAATCTGGTGTGGATCAATATGGCGCGCGGAAAGGAGGTAGGCGATGCGATGCGTCAGCACGCGCGTCTTGCCGCTGCCCGGCCCGGCGACAATCAGAACCGGCCCGTCGGTTGTCGTGACGGCTTCACGTTGCTGCGCGTTGAGGTCGGAAAGAATCGTTTCTTCGATTGGCATCGCGTGGAAATCCCCTGGCGAAAGTCGGTCGCGGCGGTGCGTGTACAAACGCCTCTGCTCTCGCCAGTGTACACGCTGCTCGTTCGTCACGGAAGGGCGTTGTCGCAGTCCGTCAACGGGTAAACTTGATGCCGTATTTGTCGAGATTGTTCAGGAGATAGACCAGGAACGCGGCCGAGGCGAGGATGCCAACCACCGCGCACGCGATACCGACGATTGCCTTCCGATAGCCGAACCGTGCCGGGTTTTCCCCCGTTGCCGCAGCGATGCGCCTCGCCTCACCGAGACCAAGTAGGCCGAAGATCAGGCCGAGCACGCCGATGATGATGCCGATCCAACTGAGGATGCAACAAGGGATGCTGACGATGCCGAGCCAGAATCCGGCCACGGCCTTACCGCTTTTCGTTGGCGCAGCGGCATAGCCGGAGACGACCGGATAGGGTGGCGGTGGATAGACCGGCGGCGAAAAGCCGTATGCAGGCACAGGCGCGGGCAGATTCGGCGATGGCATAGGGGTGGGAGCGGTCGGCATGGGGGCACCGCCCACCGATGGCGCGAGTTCCGCGCCGCAATTCTGGCAAAACCGCGCCCCTTCGGGCACTTCGGCGCCACATGCATGACAAAAGGTTACCGTGTTCGCTCGCTCCGACATCGCGCATCACCCGATGAGAAAGGGCAAGGGAGGCAAACAAAACCAGCGGACGCCGCGACGTCCGCCGGAGTATGCCATCTCAAGAAGCAATTTCGATCCTCACGCGGCTATCGCCCGCGCGCTCTTACCAGCAGAGGGGAAGGGGAGAGGGGTGTGGTGCGGGGGACTCATCGGGATGGCGGTGAACACGAACGACACCCTGCCCGGTGGCGGCCCTCCTCGGCGCCCCCACCGCTTTGCCTGCGCTCACAGCCGC
>JBPCPB010000101.1:0-6294 GCA_050999735.1 Thermomicrobiales bacterium
CGCGATGGCTGGCCCAGTGTTTGTTCGCGGTCGCCCCCCCCCCCCCCCCCTCCCCACTATCGCAAACGCGCTCCGAATTGTCGGTCGTAACTTCGGTGAATTTACGTTCCCCTGGATCACCCAGCCATCTCAAGAGGGCGGTTCACGAACCGCCCCTACGCAATTGATGCTCTATTGGTCGGTGCGTGTCGCATCCGCGCTTCTGATGGTTATTCCCGTACGCCTTTCCTATGCCCTCGCGGGGGCAATCGGGGAGGCGTACTGTTTTGTACGACCGTCGCATTCCCGCTGGGCGGCGTTCAACCTTGCCCGCGTGCTGAATGAGCCGGATACGTCGCCGTATGTGCGTAAAGTGGCGCGCCAGTCGTTCGGCAACTATGCGCGCGTGCTGGTGGATTTCTTCCGCATGCCGTATGCCGCGCATGCCGACATCAATGCGCACGCCAGTGTCACCGGCACCGAGCATCTCGCGCGGGCCGCCGCCGAAGGGAAAGGGTTCATCGTCGCGACCGGACACATGGGGTCGTGGGATCGGGCGGGCGCGGTCTTCACGGGGTTTGGCTATCAGGTATCGGTCCTTGTGGATACCTTTTCGCCGCCTGAACTCGACCATTGGGTGACGCGGATGCGGCGGAAGTTTAAGATGAACGCCATTGCGGTCGAGAAGCCCGGCGCGCTCAGGGAGATCTATCGCGTCTTGCAGCGGGGCGAGGCGCTCGTCGTGCTCGTTGACACGCCCGATCCGCGTGGCATCCCCGTGACGTTTTTCGGCGAGCGGACGACATTCCCGGCCGGTGTCGCGCAATTGGCGCTGCGGACCGGCTGCCCGGTGATCGCCGCCGCCCTCTTCCGCCGTCCCGACATGGTGACGTACGACGGTTTCTGCGAACTCGTCTCACTCGGCACGGCAGATGCCGACCCACCGGCGGACGCTGCGATGCTGACGCAGCGGATCGCGACGGCGTTGGAACGGGCAATCGTCGCGCATCCCGCGCAGTGGTACATGTTCCGCCCGCTCTGGCCTGGCGGAAGGGCAAAGGACTAAGGACTTAGTGTCCTGAATCCGGCTTAGTCCTTAGTCCTTTGCCCTTTGCCCTGAGTTCGCTACAATACGGGCGGAGAGCGGCGCGTGGGGGGTTAGGTACGGGAAGACGGGCGGAACGGTGCTCTACCGCTATTATCGCTTTTGTGAATGGCTGGCGTCATCGCTGCCGCCGCGCCTCGCCTACGCAATGGCACGGGTGGCGGGTGTGGGGCAGTTTATCCTGTTTCGTGGCCTGCGCCGAACGCTAATCGCGAACCAGCGGCGGCTCCTGCCCGGCGCCTCGCGCCGCACGGTTGCCCGAAGCGCCCGACGCGCCTCCATTTCGGTCGCCAAGAATTATCATGATCTCTTTCGTCTCCCGTCGCTCTCGCGCCAGGATTTGCTCGCCTTTTTCGAGGGGCGTGGCGTCGAACATCTCGCTGCGGCATATGCCCGTGGCAAAGGTGTCATTATCGTCGCGCCGCACCTCGGCAGTTATAATCTCGTCCCATCCTATGTCAGCAGCCTCGGCTATCCGATCGTTGCCGTCGTGGAGCATATCCGCGACCCGCAGTTGCACGACTACTTCTTTCGTCTGCGGGCCAATCAGGGCGTGGAATTGCTCACGACCGGCCCCGAGGATGTGCGCAATATCATCCGCGCGCTACGTGCCGGGAAGGTCGTGATGATGCTGGCGGATCGTAATGTCGGTACGAGCAGCGACGACGTACTCTTTTTCGGTGAACGGACGCGGCTCCCTGCTGGCCCCGCCTTGCTTGCCCGACGCACCGGAGCGGCATTGCTTCCCGCCTACGCGTACCGCGTCGGCAACACACGCTCAATCGCTGCTGCCCTGCCCGAAATGCAGTTACCCGAATCCGTCGGCACGCCCGAACAGCGCCGTGCCGCTGATACGCAGGCGGTCGCGCACGTCCTTGAGAAGATGATCCTCGTCGCGCCTGACCAATGGGATATTCTCCAGCCCGTCTGGCCGCGCCAACCGATCGTGCTCGCATCGGCGATGAGCGAGGCGGCCGGTTGACGCACCCGGGCCGGGAACCGCCGCTCGTGGTTCTCCAGCGAGATCACCGGCTGCTCGCCCGCACTGATGACCCGCGCTGGCTCGCGGCGCGTGATGCGCTCCGACCGTTCGCTGAATTGATGCGGTTCGGCGGTGGATTCGCCACCTATCGGCTGACACCGCTCTCGCTCTGGAATGCTGCCGCCATCGGTCTCGACGCCGCAGCGATGCTCGCCACGCTCCGTGATCTGACCGCAGCGCCGATCATGCCGAGCACGGCGGCCTTCATCCACGAGACGTTCGCCCGTACGAGCGCCATTCAATTGCGGGAAACCGACGAGGGCATTGCGTTGACGAGCGCCGATCCGGTATTGCTTGGCACGCTCTGCGAGCGGTCGGGCGTGTCGCTCACGCCGGTTGTGCGGGAGGGTGATGGGCGTGGCACGGTTCTCGTGGCGCCAGATCAGCGCGGGCGCCTCAAACTGGCATTCGCCGCGCTCGGTTATCCGGTGCGGGACGAACTGCGGATTGCCGACGGCGCGCATCTGCCATTCACTCTTCGCCCGGATGCCCCGGAATTGCGCCCGTATCAGCATGCATCTGTTGCGGCGATGGCACGGGCAGCGGGCGGTGGCGTCATCCTCCTGCCCTGTGGGGCGGGGAAGACGCTCGTCGGGATCGCGGCGGCGGCGCGCTTCCAGTCGCGCACGCTCGTCCTCTGCCCGGGGCGGACGAATGCCGCGCAGTGGGAACGCGCCTTCCGCGTCTGGACGGACCTGCCGCCCGAAGCGGTTGGCATCTTTGATGGCAGCCGACCGCGACTGTACCCGGTGACGATTGCCACTTATCAGGCTTTGACCGCGCGTCAGCGGGGCGCGGATCTGCCGCGTCACCTCGGCACATTCGCTGACGCCGACTGGGGGCTGGTGATCTACGACGAGGCGCACATGCTCCCGGCGGACGGGTTCCGGCTCTCCGCGAGCGCCGCGATGCAGTCGCGGCGGCGGTTAGGACTGACCGCAACGCTGATCCGCGAGGATGGTCGGGAGACCGATGTTTTCGCGCTCGTCGGGCCGGTACTGTTTAGCCGTCCGTGGCGCGAGTTAGAGGCGCAAGGGTGGATTGCCCCGGCCCAGTGCATCGAGGTGCGCGTGCCACTCGCGCCGGGCTGGCCACCGCCGGGGACCGCGATTGACGCGACTGCCGCCGCGCTCAATCCGCGCAAGGATGCGGTGGTCGAGCGGTTGCTCGCGCGGCATCGTGGCGCGGCGACGCTGGTGATCGGTGGGCATCTTGATCTCTTGCACCGGCTCGCACGGCGGCTACGTCTTCCGCTCATTACGGGCGACACGACGACCGCGGAACGCGAGCGGCTCTATGCGGCTTTTCGCGCCGGTGCGGCGCGTGCACTCGTTGTGTCGAGCGTGGCGAATCAAGGCGTGGATTTGCCCGGCGCGACCGTCGCCATTCAGGTCTCCGGCCATTTTGGTTCCCGGCAGGAGGAAGCGCAACGCCTCGGCCGCCTGCTCCGGCCCAATGAGCGCGGCGCGCAGAGCGTCTTCTATACCCTCGTTACTACCGGGACGAGCGAAGTGCAGTATGCCCGGCACCGGCGGCTCTTTCTCGCGGAACAAGGATACGCCTACACCGTAGAACACGCGGAACGCCTGCTTCCACCGAGAAATCCCGGATATACGTAGGGCTTATGCGTTCTCCATGAGATGAATGCCAAGCAGGGCGAGTGCGGCATGGACATCCCCACTGGACATCCCCACTGTAACAGCGTAATCGTTCCGCGATCGTCCGCCATCCTGCCCGGTGCAGCAGGCTGACGACCGTATCGCGCAGGATCGCCATGATGCTCGGCCCGTTGCCTTTGCGAATCATGCTGCGATCTTCTCCCAGCGTCACATCCTTCACATCGTGGAGTCCGTTCTCGATCTGCCAGTGCCCGCGCACCAATGCCAGCTAATCGCCGAGCATCCGTGACGCCCGCAGGCAGGCTGGTGATCCCATACCGGACGGCTTCCTTCCGACTGCCGCGTTCCCACCAATGCCGCTCAACCATCACGACTTGCGCGAGTCCCGGCCAAGCGAGGTAATCGTTGAGGGCAGTCGAGGCGACGAGATGACGCACCTCGATGCGTCCATGCCCTTTGTCGAGCGTCGTCACTTCGCGCATGTCCCACGCGGGCAAACTTGCCGCACGCAACGCGCCGTCGGCGCGGGAAGCGAACAGTGTCGTGATCGCCCGCAGCAGCGTCGCCTGGTTCTCCTTGACGATCAGCAGGTACTCGCCGCCCGCACTCGTCACCGTTTCGCACACATCGGCATGGCAGGAGAGGGCATCGCCGGTCAGCACACATCCCGTCCAGTCGAGCCGGGCCACCAATAGTGGCGCGGCGGTCAGTTCGGCCTCCGCTTTCTCGCCCGTGTGGTCGAGCGGGAGTTGGGCGAGGACGATACCGCGATCATGCAGCACCGCACTGAGCATGTGCACCGGATATTCCGGCTGGTCGGCGCAAGCGAGGCGTCCGCGCTGTGCTTTGCCGTCGAAGGCGATGCCGACGCTACCCTGTGGATCGTGCTCCGGGGAACGGGGCGAAACAGGCGGTAAGGGCAAGGGCGAGCGGCAGGGGATCGAGTTTGCGGAAGAGGCGTTGTCGGGTGGGTTGGTGCGGGGTGACGCCGTCAGGGAAGCCGAGGGCAGCAAGGACGGCGGGGAGGGGAAACCGTCTGCCACGCGAGCGGCGCGGATCGGGGACGCGGGCAAAGACCGCCACGAGGTTGGCGGGCGGAGGGACGAGCGGTGACGGCGTGATTGCATCCGGCATTGATGACGGCATAGACTGCATGGGACGCTCCTTTGTCGTTGATTTCCGCCTAAGACACGGAGATCGTAGCAAAGGAGCGTCCCTCCTCCCACTCACATCATCACATCCCGAGAACGCATAAGCCCTGCGGATATACGCGAAACTGTTGACGGGGTTTCTCGGAATTGGTATACTCTCCCTTCGCGGCTGCCGCACGGGTGGCAGGCGTGTGTGGACTGAAGGAGAAACGCAGGAATGCCAACGATTAGCCAGCGGGTGCGTAAGGGTCGAACGCCCGTGTCGAAGAAGACGAAAGCGCCGGCGCTCCAGTTCACAAACAACTCGCTTGGCCGCTATGCCGGTCAGACGAAAGCGGGGAAGGGTTCGCCGCAGAAGCGGGGTGTCTGCACGCAAGTGAAGACGATGACCCCGAAGAAGCCGAACTCGGCCCTCCGTAAGATCGCCCGCGTCCGCCTCACCAATGGTATCGAAGTGACGGCGTACATTCCGGGCGAAGGGCACAACCTGCAGGAGCACTCGGTCGTCCTCATCCGGGGTGGCCGCGTGAAGGACTTGCCGGGTGTGCGGTATCACATCGTCCGTGGGACGCTCGATGCGCGTGGTGTCGAGGATCGGAAAAAGGGCCGGTCCAAGTACGGCACCAAGGCACCTAAGGCCGGCGCGGCACCAGCCGCGAAGCGTCGGTAATTGTAGACGCGGGTGAGCTGACGGCTCCCCGGCTGTGCAACGACCGAAAACCGACCCGCTAGGGTGTGAGCACGTCAGGAGCGGAAGGGGCAAAATCCGGCCCCCCGCTCTTTCGTGTGACTGGCAAATTGTTCTAGGTTGAGGAGAGCGAAGCGCAATGCCGAGGCGAACAAAGGTTATCAAGCGTGAAACCCTGCCCGATCCCCGCTATGGGAGCGTCGTCGTTCAGCAGTTCATCAATAAACTGATGATGAACGGGAAGAAGGGCCTCGCCGAGAGCATCGTCTACGAGGCGTTCGACAAGATTCACGAGCGCACCGGGCGTGACGCACTGGAGGTCTTCGAGATGGCGATGCGCAACGCGACGCCAGTAATCGAAGTGAAGCCGCGGCGTGTCGGTGGCGCGACGTTGCAGGTGCCCGTCCCAATCGAGGGACCACGCCGCCTCTCGCTGGCGATCCGCTTGCTGCTCGGCGCGTCACGCAGCCGCAACGGCCGCACGATGTCGGACCGGCTCTCGGCGGAAGTGATGGACGCCTTCAATAACCAGGGCGCGACGATTAAGAAGAAGGAAGACACGCATCGCATGGCAGAAGCGAACAAGGCGTTCGCCCATTACCGTTGGTAGCCGGGGAAGTCGGCAGTAGCCAGTCGGGGGGGGGAAGGGGGAAGGGGGCGCCGTCGAACGCAAACCACCAACCCAACCAAGAACTTTTGGGGAGAAAAAA
>JBPCPB010000074.1:0-3752 GCA_050999735.1 Thermomicrobiales bacterium
CCTTGTTGAGCGGGTTCGTGGCACCATCCTCACCCGACCTCTGTCCGCTCGGCTGGACAAGGGAGAGCATAGCGCCTATTTTCATCTGCCAGTAGCACCGCGCCGCGGTATCGCCCTTGTTGAGAAGCACGGCGCCATCCGCT
The DNA here is from genome assembly GCA_050999735.1 of Thermomicrobiales bacterium. Taxonomy (GTDB): domain Bacteria; phylum Chloroflexota; class Chloroflexia; order Thermomicrobiales; family JALYUS01; genus JALYUS01. The sequence continues at coordinate 144 of JBPCPB010000074.1, forward strand.
GACGTGATGTGGCAGGGGAGGGACGGGCGAGAGACGATCTGTGCAGTCATCGTGTCATCGTCCGTGATGGTGTAGGTGAGGTCGAGAGCGACGGCGCGATATTGGATGTTCGCGAGTGTGTACGTGCCGTGCCAGCCGTCTGGCAGGCCAGGGACGAGGGTGAAGGAGACGCCGTGCCAGCCCGCGTCGTCCTCGCGGAAGCCGACGATATGGCGCAGCAGGAGCGGCAAGGTCTCCGCGCCCCAGCCGTAGGCGTCGTTGCCGGTGAATTTCCCCAACGGTTCGGGCCAGTATTCGCGCGCGCCGCCGGGCGTCGGACGCTCGTCGGGCGCTTGCGTGCGGCGGTCGTTCTCGCGGTAAACGCGATCCACGATCTTTTCCACGAATCGCGCCGCCCATCCGTCGTCACCGAGCGCCACCGCCACCTCGCCGAGCGTGCCGCTCCACGACGGCCACCAGCGCCACGGCGCGGTGTCATAGTGTGCCAGTTCGCGCCGGAGCGCCGCCCGCTGCTCCTCCGGCAGGTCGAGCAGCGCGGGCGTGAGGGAGAGCGGCGAGAAGCGGTTCGGATCGGTCTCCTAATACGTACTCGACCCCTCGATGAAGCGGTTCGCCCGGACATCCCAATCACGGAAGCGCCCTGTCGCGCCGTCCCAGAGGTGCTGGACCCGCGCCGCGTAGTCCTGCGCGACGACATCCCAGCGCGTCGCCTTGTCTGGTTTGCCAACGTACTGAAACATATCCCGTAAGATGCCTGCGGAAAGGGCCATCGCCGCCTGCAATTCGACGGGGCGAGTGCGGCCCTGAATGATGCCATCGCCGGTGCCGTTCGGATCGAGGCGCGGGTTGTCGTCCTCACCCGCCTCCCAGGTGCAGTGGTAGGAGAGCCAGCCCGCGCTGTCCATTCGCTCGGTCAGCCACCAGCGCAGGTAGCGGGCGAGGAGGGGGGCGAGCAGCGCGATTCGGGCGACATCGGGCTGGCGGCGCAGCAACCGCCCGATATGCAGAAAGGGCAGACACCACGCCGGGGACGTGCCGCAGATCGCGCCGTCCGCCGCGACCATGTTCGGCTCGCCACCGCGAAAGACGCAGGGCACTTGATCGCCGGGCGTATCCCGCAGGAGCGTCAGCAGGGCATCCTGCGCGCGCATCGGTTCCGCGAGGCCGAGGCGGTCGAGATCGAGCGCGCCCTCGGCGAGAACGGCACGGGGCCAGGCGGCCATCCATGTCGGCCACTCGCCGCTGAAGACGCCGCCCGGCGGCTGGATGAGCAGGCGCGTCGTTTCCATGTCGTAGACCCAGCCACGTCGCCAGTGCGCCGGCCAGTCGCCCGTCAGGCGGGGAGCGTGGCTCCAGAAGGCGTCATCGGTGCGTCGCTTCTGCTCCTCGACGGCAGCGACAGGCCCCCACCACGGACGCGGATCGGTCGGGACGGCGGTATTCGCGAGCAGCGCCCACCCCTCCCAGATCTCGCCAGGCTGGAGTCCAACCGGTTCCCACACGCCGTGGCGCGGGCGACGTTGGAGACGCGGCTGGAGCAGATCGCGGATGAGCAGCGTGTGCGGCTCCCGACCGGCCAGCAGGGTACGGTCGGCCCTCGCATTCCAGCGGCCGGGGACACGGTCGGCATCGAGGAGCCAGCCCCACTGCCCGGTGATCGCCGCCGCCGCGTGGATGGTCGCGTGCGCGGCGAGGACGCCGGTGCGCAACCGGAAATAGGTCAGGGTCAGCATGCAGCCGGGCGGCGACGCACGGAAGGTCATCAACTGGCTGGAATGATGGGAGGCATGGAGATCATGCGCGGCCCAATCGGCGCGGGAGTGGAGTTTCGTCGTGCCGAGTTCCAGCCCGGCACAGAGAAAGATGGCGCGCCGCGGATGGACATATGCCCAACCCATGCCGAGGAAGCGCTCACTCGTGCGGATCATGCCGCCGCTGGCATCATCCCAGGAACGCGCGCAATGTTCGGGGCTTTGCAGGTAGCCGTACGGCGTATATGCATCGGTCGGAAAGGTCATCGGGATGACTCCCTTCGGGAAGTAACGAATAGCGAGTAATGAGTAACGAGACGGGATTCGGTCCGCTCGTTACTCGCTACTCGTTACTTCCTCTTTATGCCCCTTGCGCGTCGCTCGCGTCGAATGGGGAGATCAATTGGCGGACGAGGGCGAGCAATTGGTCCAGATCAAATGGCTTGCTCAAAGCCGGAACATGGCGCTCCTGGAGAAATGGCGCGTGGATTGCCATGCCGGCGATGTCCGCCGAGCACAACAGGAGCGGCAACGTCAGGGTGAGCGGATTGCTCCGGACAGCGCGGATGATCTGAATGCCGGAGTCCGGCGCTTCCATCCGCAAGTCAAGGATCACCAGCGCGGGCCGCGCCTGGCGTATGGTCTCGATGGCGTCAGCGTCGGTCATGGCTGTGACGACGCGATACCCCTCATCGCCGAGGACATCGGTGAGCAGATCGCGGAACGGCTCATCGTTGTCAACCACCACGATTACCGGTTGCATGCGCACCTTCCGCTCTATCAGCCACGCAGGGGGACGAGCGCACGCATTGTACACCGATCAATGTCGGGCGCAACGTCTTATCGTGGTGGGTCGCGCCTCTGACCATCGTCATCGAGTTCGGCTTCCAATGCCTGGATGTCGGCTAGCATCTGGGCATGCGCCCGAATGATGTAGACGCACAGACGGGCCGCCGTAATCGTCGAGACATGCCGACGGCGGAGTTGCGCGGCAGCAAGCGTTGCGACGGTCAGGTGCGTTCGTAAGTCGAGCAACCGGAGTGGCAAGCCGCGCTCCGCGACGCTCTGCTCACCGCGCCCGACGTCCGCACGTTCGCCCGTGTCAGCAGATACCGCGTCATCACCCGCGTGGTGGGACGGCGCGCGACGCCGCTGATGCGCCGCCGCGATACAACCCGTGATGATGCATGCGACGATCACGAACAGTAGCACACGCAGCAGCGCGCCGGTTGAATCGAAGCCAAAGTGGTTGCGCGGCGGGAGGAGGAAGTAATCGGCAGCGATCGCGCCCGCAAACACACTGACCAGCCCCGCGCCGAAACCACCGTACCATGTGGCGAGTGCGGCCGCGAGGTAGAAGAGCGTAAAGGGATTTCCCGCAAAGAACGACGGGAAAGGCAGACTCGCCACCGTCGCGCATGCGGTAACGATCAATGCAAATCCATACACCGCCATGGGGGTTGTGAACGCAGCGGAGCGTTGCATTGTCATCCTTTATACCGTGTGCCAACTGATCGTGCAGTGGGCGCCAGGAAACTATCAGGAAGCCGTTGCAAGAAGCATACAGTGACGGGGCGGATGATGCGGTGTGCGGAAAGAACCTAACCCCCGGCCCCTTCCCGCTGTATAGACCGGAGAGATACCGGACAGGGACGGAGAGATGCCGGACACCCGCGCCTGTTCCTCCACCGGATCGCGCCGAGCGCTCCGCGCGATCCGGTGCGTCATGAACGCGCCCCGAAACACGCCCTCGGTCGCGGTCGGGCGGATGGCCCCCCGCTCACCGCGAAACGCCTTGCTGACGCGGAACACGCGAGTCGCACACGAGCATTCCCCAGCAGAGTGGACTTTGCGTCCC
>JBPCPB010000119.1:0-4544 GCA_050999735.1 Thermomicrobiales bacterium
CCGGCGATCTTCCATCTCGCGACGCACGCGATGTTCAAGGGGCTGATGTTCCTCGGTTCCGGCTCGGTGATCCATGGCATGCACGAGGAGCAGGACCTGTTCAAGATGGGCGGGCTGCGGAAGAAGATGCCGATCACCGCGTATACGTTCCTGATCGGCGCCCTCGCCATCTCCGGTGTCACCGGCCTCGCGGGCTTCTGGTCGAAGGACGAGATCATCGTCGGCTCGTGGCACGCGGGCTACCCGGTGATCGCGGTGCTCGGCCTGATTACCGCCGGATTGACCGCCTTCTACATGTTCCGGCTCTACTTCCTCGCCTTCGAGGGCAAGCCCCGCTATGACGAGGAGCACGTCCATCCGCACGAATCGCCGACGACGATGACCGTGCCGCTGATTATCCTCGCCATCCCGTCCGTCGTGATCGGCGCGCTGCTTGGCTGGCCACCGGATGCGGGGGCAATTCACACCTTTCTCGGCAAGACGATCCAGAGCACGATCGTCGAGGAGGCCCACGGCGCGATCTCGACCAGCACGTCGTGGACGTTCGGCATCATCTCATCCCTCGTCGCGCTCGGGGGTATTTTCGTGGCGTATACGATGTACCTGCGTCTTGCCCCAAACCCATATAAACTCGGCGACCGGCTGCACTGGCTCTGGACATTCCTCTGGCACAAGTGGTACTTCGACGAGGTCTACCACGCCGTATTCGTGAAGGGCACGCTCGCGCTCGCGATGGCTGCGTGGGCGTTCGACCGCTACGTTGTGGACGGCGCGGTCAATGGAGTCGCCACCGTCATCTCGCGCTCGTCCGGCCGATTGCGCCGGGTGCAGACTGGATTCGTGGCGAACTATGCGCTTGTCATCGCGCTCGGCGCGGTGCTGATTGTCGGTGTCTATCTGATCGCACGGGGTGATATTTTCACGCAACTGTTCGGCTAGCCGCTGTCCGGGCCGCACCGGCGCGCCCGCGAGGAGGAATCTGGTGAATCACTTCCCGCTGCTCTCGGTGATCCTCTATCTCCCGGCAGTCGTCGCGCTTCTGCTGCTCTTCGTGCCGCGCCTTGACCAGCAGACGATCAAGTACGCGGCGCTCTTCGCGACGCTGGCGACCTTTGTGCTGTCGTTGATCGTCGTCTTCTCCTCGCGGCAAGCTCCCGGCCTGCGGTGGGAGGAGAATCACAACTGGCTGCCGAGCGTCGGCATCCGCTATCATCTCGGCACCGACGGTTTGAGTACGATCTTTCTCCTACTGACGACGTTATCGAGCGTGATCGCCCTCGTCGCCTCATGGACGAGCATCCGGACGAACATCCGCGCCTACTACGTCACCTTCCTGATCCTCGAAACCGGCATGCTCGGCGTCTTTATGACGTTTGATCTCTTCCTCTTCTACGTCTTCTGGGAACTGGTGCTGATTCCGATGGCACTGATTATCGGCGTCTGGGGCAGCGCGAACCGGGTCTACGCGGCGATCAAATTCTTCCTGTTCACTCTCGCCGGTAGCCTCCTGATGCTCGTCGCCATCGTCGCGATGTACACGGAGTATTTCAATCGCACCGGGACACGGACGCTGGACCTGAATACGCTGATCGCCATTCCCGGCGGCTGGTCGCATACCTTCCAACTCTGGACCTTCGCCGCCTTCTTTATCTCGTTCGCGATCAAGGTACCGATGTTTCCGGTCCATACCTGGCTGCCGGATGCGCACGTCGAATCGCCGACGGCGGGCAGCGTCATTCTGGCCGCTGTGCTGCTCAAACTGGGCGGCTACGGCATGATCCGCTTTTGTCTCGCGCTCTTCCCGGACGCCTCGCGCACCTTCGCGACGCCGATCCTCATCCTCTCCGTCATTGCGATCATCTATGGCGCGCTCGTCGCGATGGTGCAACCGGACATGAAAAAGTTGGTCGCCTACTCATCCGTGACGCACATGGGCTTCGTGACGCTCGGCATCTTTTCCTTCAACCCGCAGGGGTTCCAGGGCGCGGTGATTACGATGTTCAGCCACGGGCTGGTGACGGGCGGCCTCTTCCTCTGCGTCGGCGTCCTCTATGAGCGGGCGCACACGCGGCAAATCAGTGCCTTTGGCGGGATCGCCAACCGGATGCCGACCTATGCGTCGGTCTTTATGGTCTTCATGCTTGCCGCGCTCGGCTTGCCGGGCTTGAGCGGTTTCATTGGCGAGTATTTGAGCACGATCGGCGCGTTCCGTCTCGACAACAAGGCGTACGGGAGCATCACGATGTTCGTCGTCGTCCTGGCGGCGGTCTATATGATGTGGTTGTACAAGCGCGTGATCTTCGGTGAGCCACGCGCGGAGCATAACGGCTTTCCGGATCTCACGCGGATCGAGGCATCAACACTCGTGCCGCTGGTGCTGGCGGCGCTCTATGTCGGCATCTATCCCGTGCCATTGATGAAATTGCTCAAGCCGGTGATTGGCGCGCTTCTGGCGCCGATTGTCGGGAGCGGGACTGCGGCGGCTGCGGCAGATTCCATTCCCTAAAGAGAGGACCATCGCCCGATGCCGGTTGTCTCGTTTCCCAGCATCCACTATGTGACTGTCGTGCCGCACTTGATCGTCACCGGCCTCGCGGTCGTGCTTCTGCTGATGGACGCGATATCGCGCCGCAGCCGCGCGGTTCGCGTCGGTCAACTCGCATCGCTCATCTCGGTGATCGGCTACGGCGCCGCACTCGTCAGCCTGTTCTTTACTTACAACCATCGCCAGATCACGGGCGGCGGCTCGATTCGCTACGACTACATGGCGATCTTTTTCCTGATCGTGATGCTCAGCACCGCGCTTCTGACCGTCCTTGTCTCGGCAAACTTCGTCCAACTCCAGAGCATGTCGCTGCTGGAATATCTCGTCATTCTCTCGTTCTCTGTGCTCGGCATGATGGTCGTCGCGATCGCGGGCGACCTCATCATGGTCTTTATCGGCATCGAACTGACCTCCATCGCGGTCTATGTGCTGACCGGATTCTCCCGTCAGAGCCGGATTTCGCACGAGGGCGCATTGAAGTATTTCCTGCTCGGCTCATTCGCGACGGGCATTCTCATCTATGGCATGGCGTGGACCTTCGGGATCACCGGCTCGATCAAGCTCGACGTGATCGCGACGGCGGGCGCGAAGATCGCCACCGGCAATCCGTCACTCCTGCTGGCGCTGCTCCTGCTTGTCGTCGGTCTCGGTTTCAAGATTGCCGCCGTGCCCTTCCATATGTGGACACCGGACGCCTACCACGGCGCGCCGACGCCGGTGACGGCGTTTATGTCCGTCGGGCCGAAAGCGGCAGGATTCGCCGGCATGTTGCGCGTGCTCGTCAACGGCTGGACGCCGGCGGCTAATCAGTGGGTGCCGCTCGTGATCGTGCTTGCCGTCATCACGATGACCTTCGGCAACATCGTCGCGGTCGCCCAGAATAATGTGAAGCGAATGCTCGCCTATTCCAGCATCGCGCATACCGGCTACATGCTCGTCGGACTGGCGTCCTACCAGATCGGCGCGAACAAGGCGGACGCGAACGGCCAGGCAATCGGCGCGCTCCTTTTCTACACCTTCGCGTACGCCTTCACGAACATCGGCGCCTTCTCGATCCTGACATGGATGCAGGCGCGCGGGCGTGGCACAAACATCGAGTCCTTCCGTGGCCTCGCCTCGACCGCGCCGGGCGCGGCGATTGCGATGACGCTCTTTATGGCATCGCTAATGGGCGTGCCACCCCTGCTCGGCTTCTTCGCGAAGTATTACATCATTGTCGCGGCGATCAACGCGAACCTGACCTGGCTCGCCGTCGTCGTCGCATTGAACTCCGCCGTCTCTGCGTACTTCTACCTGCGTGTCGTGGCGGTCATGTACTTCCGCGAGCCGGACCGGCAGATCGTCCCCCAGCGGACGCCGTGGCTCGGCCTGGGTCTCGCCGTTTCGTCGTTCGGTACCGTCCTCTTTGGTGTCTTCTCCGGCCCCGTCTTCGACCTGGCCCGGAAAGTCCTGCTCGGATAACACCGACCACCCGCGAGGCGATAGCGCGATCCCTTTTCGGATGGCGCTCTTTTCTCGTGCCATAGACGTGACTGATTCTACTACCGCTTTCGTCGCTTAATCCACGTATTCTCCGATGATTCTCACCCATATTGCGCAAATCGCTTGACAATGTACGGGCAGGTGGTATACTGTACCTATATAAAGATGCGGGAAGGTTGATAGAGCCCGCCGGTGGTACACAGAAAGGGAGTATGGCAATGCGCAAGAATACGTTCAGCAAGTGGATGAAGAACCTCGTGGCGGATGGGTCGTTCAACGACTATTATGGCCGCATCCTCCGAGGCGGCGGCGAAGGCCTGCCGAGCGCGACGGAAGCCCGCAAGGACCTCGAACGCACGCGTCGGGCGACGGAACCCCGCTTCCCGCTCTAACCCACTCATAACGCACATTTCCGCGGGGGCAGTGATAGGACTGCCCCCGCATTTTTTTCTCTGTTTGGCGTCACGCCATTCTCGAGAGTGGTAGCGTATGCTTCAGCCTGCGTTCTGTGCGGCAG